>NZ_SJXI01000004.1:0-123839 GCF_004337455.1 Parafrankia sp. BMG5.11
CGCCGCGGAGAAGCCGTAGGGGAAGGTGCGGTCCTCCAGGCCCTTGATGAAGGAGGTGCCGCCGGAGGTCTGGATGACCGGGCAGGCCATCGCCTCCGCGAGCGCGCGGACGGACTCTCCCGCGCGGGAGGTGTGCACGCCGTGCCCGACGAGCAGGACCGGCTGCTTGGCCGCGCGGATGTACTCGGCGGCTTCGGTGATCCTGTCGGGGCCGGCGGTCTGGTTCACCAGCCGGTACGCCGCGGGGGGCAGGGGCGCCGGGACGTCGAGCTCCTCGAGGATCACATTCGAGGGGTACTCGATGTAGACCGGGCCCGGGGTGCCGGACAGGGCCTTGCGCAGGCCCTCGCGGATGACCTCGTCGGTCTGGTCGGCGTACTCGATGCTGGCGCAGTACTTCACCGACGGCGCGAACAGCTCAGCCTGCTGCACGAACTGGATCCGGCCACGGCGGACCCGCTGCTCGGTGATCCGGGCACGCTGCCCGCCCAGGAAGATGACCGGCGAGTTCTCGACCTTGGCGCACATCATCGCCCCGGCCAGGTTCGCGACACCCGGGCCCAGGGTGCCGATCGCCACCGCGGCCTTGCCGGTCATCCTCGACACCGCCTCCGCCATGAACCCGGCGGACTCCTCATGGTGCGGTGAGACCACGGTCCAGCCGCGTTCCTCGGCGAGGTGGAACATGTGCACGAAGTTCGGGTCGGGAATACCGAAGATCGTCTTGATTCCCTCGGCTTCGAACAACTGGAGGATGCGCTCGTAGACTTTTACCGCCATTGGTAGTCAGGGAACGCCGGTACCGGCCCGCGGTACGGTTTCCCATCCCCCTTCCGATCCGGGTGTGCGCTGGTCCGTGTCTGCGGTGCTGCGTCAGTGCGGTGGTGCGGTGCGGGTGGTGCGGTGGTCAGGACGCGTTCGCGGCGCCCTTCGCGGCCATCGCGAAACTGTTGACGATGTGGTCGACGTGCGCCGAGGGCACGACCGGCAGGATCCAGGGGTCGCTCGTGTCGCGGATGGTCTCGAGCTGCTCCCCGACCTGCTCGACCGTCCAGGACGGCTGGTACACGCCCGGGGTCTCGGCGATGAAGACGCGGGCCACCCGGCCGGCGATCGAGGTCAGCATCTCCCCGGTGATCGAGCAGGACTCGTGCGCGAGCCAGCCCACGGTGGGAGCCACCAGCTCCGGCCCCATCGGCGGGTAGGCCGAGGTGTCGATCCCCTCCGCCATCCGCGTGATCGCGGCGGGGACGATGATGTTGCTCTTCACGCCCGACGCGGCCCCTTCGAGCGCGGCCACGTTCGACAGCCCGATCATTCCGGTCTTGGACACGCCGTAGTTGACGACCCCGGCGTTGCCGTACAGCCCGCCGATCGAGGAGGTCAGCACGATCCGGCCGTACCCCGCCGCGACCATCAGCGGGAACGCGGCCCGCACGACGTGGAACGCCCCGCGCAGGTGGACGTCCAGGACGGCGTCGAAGTCCTCGTACGTCATCTCCGCCAGCGGCGCCGGGCGGTGCGTCCCGGCGTTGTGGATGAGGATGTCGATCCGGCCGAAGCTGTCGATCGCCGTGTCGATGATCGCCTGGCCGCCCGCGGCCGTGGCCACCGAGTCGGTGGAGGCGACGGCCTCGCCGCCGGCGGCGATGATCTCCTGGACGACCTGCTCGGCGGGGCCGGTGTCGAGGCCCTCCCCGCTCATGCTGCCGCCCGGGTCGTTGACGACGACCTTGGCGCCCAGCGAGCCGAGCAGCAGGGCGTACGCGCGCCCCAGCCCCCGGCCGGCACCGGTGATCACGGCTACCCGGTCATCGAACCGGGCTGCGGGCAGTGTGGCCTCAGACATTCAATGGTCCTCTCGCGACATGGGTGAGCAGGCGGGTGGTCGTCATTTGCCGAGGACGAGCCCCGCCATATCGCCTGAGTCGCGCCACTCCTGCAGCAGCTCGCCGAAGGCGTAGAAGCCGGCCCAGTAGGGGTCGCCGAGGACCGACCGGATCTGCTGCTCGCCCTCGTTGTTGTAGTAGCCGGGCGTGCACTCCCGCGCGAAGTTGGTGTTGTCGATCTCCGCGGCCCGGACCGCCGCGACCCACCCCTCCTGCGCGTCGAAGGTGGGTTCGACGGTCACCGCGCCACGGGCGAGGGTCTCGGAGATGATGTGGGCGATGTGCACGGCCTGCTGCTCGAACATCGCCGGCACGGCCGCCGTGACGCCGCCCTGGATGTAGCCGGTGAAGAACTGGTTCGGGAAGCCGTGCGTCATGATCCCGTGCAGGGTGCGGTACCCGTCGACCCAGTGCTCGTAGAGCGACCGGCCCTCGCGGCCGGCGTACGGGTGGATCGCGAGCCGGCGGTCGAGGTCACTGGTGATCTCGAAGCCACTGGCGAACACGATGCAGTCGACCTCGTACTCGACGCCGTGCGCGACGATGCCCTTCGCGGTGATCCGCTCGACGCCCTTGGTCTCCGCCACGTCGATCAGGGTGACGTTGGGGCGGTTGAAGGTCGGCAGGTACAGGTCGTTGAAGCACGGCCGCTTGCACAGGAACCGGTAGTACGGCTTGAGCGCCTCGGCGGTCGCCGGGTCCTCGACGATCGCGTCGATCCGCTGCCGCAGCCGCTCCATCACCTGGTAGTCGACGAGCTCGCGCAGCTCCATGAACTTCGCCGGGTCCGCCAGCGCCGCCCAGCCGTTGGTGGCGTCCAGCTGCGCCTGCAGGTTACGGCTGATCTCGGTCCAGCCGTCGCAGATCAGGTCCGGCTGTCCCGGCGCGAACGCCTCGTACGCCGCGGCGTGGAAGTTGCGCCGCCGCTCCTCCTGCCAGCCCGGCTGCAACGTGCTGGCCCACTCGGGGTCGGTCGGGACGTCGCCGCGTTCGTCGATCGAGGAGGCGGTGCGCTGGAACACGTACAGGTGCTCGGCGGTCTCGGCGACGTACGGGATGACCTGCACACCGCTGGCCCCGGTCCCGATCACCGCGACCTTCTTGCCGGCGAGCTTGTCCAGCCCGCCGTGCAGGTCGCCGCCGGAGTACTCGTAGTCCCACCGGGCGGTGTGGATCGTGTGGCCCTGGTAGTCGGCGATGCCGGGGATGCCCGGCAGCTTCGGCCTGTTGAAGGGCCCCTGGCACATCACCACGAACCGGGCGCTGATCTCGTCGCCCCGGTTCGTCGTGATCTTCCAGCGTTTCGTCTGCTCGTCCCACTCCTGCGAGCGGACCAGCGTGCTGAACACGGCGTGCTCGTACAGGCCGAAGTGCTTCCCGATGCGCTGGGCGTGCTCCAGGCACTCGTCGCCCCGGGCGTACTTCTCCTTCGGGATGTAGCCGACCTCCTCGAGCAGCGGGAGGTAGCAGTAGCTGTCGGTGTCGCACTGGATGCCGGGATACCGGTTCCAGTACCACACGCCGCCGAAGTCGCCCGCCAGATCGATGATCCGGAAGTCGGTGACGCCCTGCTGCTGAAGCCGCGCCGCGGCCACCAGGCCGGCCCAGCCACCGCCTAAGATCGCCACGTCGATGTCCTCGACTATCGGCGTCCGGGGCACGACCGGTGTGTACGGGTCGGCCTCGTAGAACTCCTCGAAGTCGCCCTCGGTCACCACGTACTGCTTCTGGCCCTCACGGCGCAGGCGCTTGTCCCGCTCTCCCAGATACTTCGTCCGGAGCGCGTCATGGTCGACCTCGGGCGTCTCGGTCGGGGCACAGTTCTGCATGCACATTCCTCGGATCTGGGCTGGTGCTCGGGTCACTCGTCAGGCGCCGCGGCGGGATTCGCGGGAGAGGCTGGGTCTAGGCGAGTTTGTGAGGCTCGCCGGTTCCCATGTACTTGGCCAGGTTGTGGTGCAGGTTCACGACACTGCGCTCGCGGTACGGATTAGGCTTCGGCCCGGAGAAACCGCCCGACTTCATGCCCTGCTGCACGGCCGACATGTTCGCGAAGTCCTGCGGCAGCACCGTGCGCCAGCCCGGGTCCTCCGGCGGCGTGAACTCCCACTTGGTCTCCGGCTCCCCGCCGGCCGGGTAGAGCTCGTAGACGGCGGCCTCGAAGATGCACTTGTCGGGGTCGTAGCCGTAGGGCCGGGCGCTGTAGCAGAGCATGTTGTTCAGCGCGTGCCCGATCTGGAAGTTCGGGAAGATCTGCCAGGCGGTGCCGCTCTTCGCGACGATCTCCGGGGGGACCGTCGGCCACACCACCCCGCGGGCGGCGTCGTCCCGGCGGGCCGAGGCGAGCCAGTGCTGCAGCACCTCGCCCGGGGGCGTCCCCTCCGGGAGCTCCTCGGTCAGCCGCTGGGCGGCGTCGACGAGGGTGCGGGTGGTGTTGGTGTTCGCGTTCTCCCAGGTGAAGTTCTGCAGCTCGATCGTCGACAGCCGGGCGTCCGGGCCGCTGCCGATCCGCAGCTTCGCCTGGTTCTCCTCCATGCCCTTCGGCGCGTCGTACCCGATGTTGCTGTGCCGGCCCTGCGCCCGCGCCCAGCCCAGGAAGTTCCCGAAGTTCATGAACTCCGGATGGGTGTACGGCACGTGGTAGGTCTCCATGAACGCCTCGAGGGCGACCTTCCAGTTGCAGTCGAAGACCAGCCACTTGCGCCACCGGTAGCGCATGTTCTCGAGCTGGAAGGGGTCGAGCAGCGACGCCGCCGGCTCCAGGTACTGCCGCAGCGGCTCGGCGTCCGGGTCCAGGTTCACCCAGATCCAGCCACCCCAGGTGTCGACCTGGACGTCCTTGAGCCCGGCCTTCTCGTCGGTCAGACCGCACGGCCAGTCCTCGCGCTCGGCCGCGAACGTGTTCTCGCCGTCGAGGTTGTACCGCCAGCCGTGGAAACCGCACACGAACTGCCGCAGCTGGCCGCGGGCGTCGCGCGCCCCCTCAGGGGTGTCGACCAGCCGGCGGCCCCGGTGCGAGCAGACGTTGTGGTACGCCCGGATCCGGTCCGGCGCCGAGCGCACCACGACGAGCGAGTCGTCCAGGATCTCGTACGTCAGGAAGTCGCCGACCCGCGGAATCTCCTCGACCCGGCCGACCTGCTGCCAGACCTTCCGCCACAGCTTGTCCCGTTCGGCCCGGGCGTACTCCGGGGAGAGGTACGCCTCCACGCCGATCTCGAGCGGTTCCGACAGCGGCTCGACTGGAGTGGAAACTGTTTCCTGGATGTTGTCGAGAGTCTCGCTCATGACATTCTCCAACCCGCGTCACGGGGTAATCGGGTTCGGGTGTGGCCTAGGTCCGGGATCTGGCAGAAAACAAACAGAATCGCTTCGGCGTCAGCGCAGGAGGGACGCGCGGAACTCCTCGTCCTTCAGGAACAGCGACGTGTTGTCGGCGCCCAGATGGGTCCACCTGAGGTTCAGGCCGCCGTCCACGAGAATCGTCTGCCCCGTGATGTACGAAGACAGGTCCGAAAGGAGGAAGAGGATCGCTCCGGCCTGCTCCTCCGGGCGGCCGCGGCGGCCCGCGGTGATGGCACGGCGGTCGCGGTCGGGGTCGGCGTCCACATACGCGCCCGACGACGGGGTCTCGGTCACCCCGGGCGCCACGGCGTTCACCCGGATGTCGTCCCCGGCGAGCTCGACGGCCAGCGTGCGCGTCGCCGCCACCACCCCCGCCTTGGCGGTGCCGTAGGCGACGTGGAACGGCGCCGTGTTCATACCGCTGATCGAGGAGACCGACACGATCGACCCGGGGCGGCCCTGCGACTTCAGCTCGGCGGCGACCGCCTGGCTGAAGAAGAACATCGTCTCGAGGTTCTGGGTGAACAGCGCGCGCCAGTCCTCCCGGGTCACCCGGGTCGCCGCCATCCACGTCGCGGGGGCGGCACCTCCCGCGACGTTGACCAGCCCGTACAGGTCGCCGTCCGTCCGCGAGGCCGCGTTCAGCACCGTCGCGATGCCCTCGTCGGTCGAGGCGTCCGCCGCGACCGGCACGACCGGCAGCCCCTCCTTCACCAGCGGCCCGATGTGCGTGTCGAGGTTCTCCTGGGAGCGGCTCACCGCGAGCACGGTCGCCCCGGCGCGCGCCACGGCGCTCGCCACCGAGGTTCCGATGCCGCCGCCGCCCGCGCCGGAGACGATGACGATGCGCCCGTCCAGGTTGAGGAAGTCGTTCGTCATGTCGCCTCAGCCCTCCCGCCGCAGCGCGAGCACGCTGCCCTCGGCGTCAGCAGATAGGTAGAGCGTGCCGTCCGGTCCGGCGGCGATGCCCGCGAACGGGCCCTGCGGCCCGGAGAAGGGCGGCAGCCCGCGCAGCGGCTTGGGCGTCACGCCGGGCGGGGCGCCCACCGGGAGGTCACGGGCGATGGTCTGCCGGGCCCCGGTGCCGAGGTCGACGCTGATCAGCTGCTTCGTGCCGGCGTCGACGATGAGGAGCTGCCCGCCGCGCACGAGGATTCCCTGCGGCTGCTCCAGGCCGTCGACCACCGTGTCGACGCGGAAGCCGGAGATCGTGACGACCCGCCCGGCGCCCGACTCGGAGACGAAGAGCGTGCCGTCCGGGCCGAACGCGACACCCAGCGGATCGTTGAGCCCGGACGCCAGCTCCTCGACCCGGCCGGAACGGATGGAGAGCACGCGGCCCTTGCCGAGCTCCGCGGCCACGACGTCGCCGCCCGGGGCGACCGCCACGCCGTAGAGCTGGTCGAGCTCGTCGGCCAGCACCTCGCTCTCCGCGCTCGCCGGCCGGTAGCGGGTGACCTGCCCGCCCGAGGTGGTGACGATGAACTCGCCCGCGCCGACCGCGGTGACCCCGCGGACGAAGCCCGGGTAGCCCGGGGAGAAGAGCATGCCGAGCGTCTCCGGCTTGCCGCCGGGGCGCAGGAGGTAGAAGTACGTCCCGTCGGCGATGTAGAGGTTGCCGTCCTCACCCACGGTCAGGTCCAGCGGCCAGTTCAGCCCGCCCGGCAGCGTCTCGCGGGTCGCCCCGCCACCGAGGATCTCGGTGATCGACCCGGTGAAGTTCGAGACGAACAGCCGGTCGCCGACGAAGGTGCAGTTGTCCAGGCCAGGCGTGAGGGCGGCCAGCACGGTGCGCTCGCCGTTGCGCGGGTTGATCCGCAGCACCTCGCCGGAGGCGACCTGGGTGGAGACGATGAAGCCCTCGGGGTCGAACTTCAGCGAGTCCGGGACGCCGAGATCCCCCACGACCCGCTGCGGCTCGCCGCCCTCCGGGTCGATCCGCCAGATGTCGTTCGTCCCCATCACCGGGTAGTACAGGAGGCCGTCGGGGCCGACCTCCATGGCGTTGGGCATCGCCAGGTCCTCGAGCAGCACGCGGGGCTCGCCGCCGTTGAGGTCGAGCTCCATCAGGCGACCGCCGACCCGGCACTCGTTGACGAACAGCCGACCCTGGTGGACGGTGATGCCGTTCACGCTCGGGAGATCGTCGCGCAGCACCCGGGTGTTGCCGTCGGCGCCGCGCACGCTCACCCGGCCGTCCATGACCTCGGTGGCGTAGAGGTCGCCCTGCGGACCGAAGGCCACGTCGTCGGGGGCGATGATCGCGCCGCCCTTCGCACTGATGGTCTCCAGCTGGCCGGTCTCGACGTCGAGTGCGCTGATCTGACTGCCGGTCACCTGCGCCACGTAGACGCGGCCGTCCGGGCCGGTGCGTAATCCGTTCGCGCCGAAAAGTCTGCTCGGCGACGTGAGCCGGTCCAGGCTCCATCCTTCGGCGAGGCCGATGGATGCGGCGCTGTAGCGCGCCCCTTGCGACAACATGGTGACGGACTCCCGAACCTCGTCGTTGAGATGAAGAATTTCGGCTACCGGCCCGCGCGGGATGTCGACCCACGCCGCGGGCCGGTCTCACCGGGACCGGTTCTCACCGGGGAGGGCCATTACCGGGAGTCGGACGCCGCCGGCGTGAACTCGAGCTGCAGGTGGGTCAGGCCGCGCAGGATGAACGTCGGGAGGTACTGGTAGTTGCGGGCGCCCGCGGGACCGTGCACGCGCTCGGAGATCCGGATGTCGGCCGTGCGGTCGAGCAGCCGCTCGATTCCCGCCCGGGCCTCGGCCCGGGCCAGCGGCGCACCGGGGCAGCTGTGGATGCCGCGCCCGAACGCGATGTGCTGACGTGCGTTGGGGCGGGCGACGTCGAGCGTGTCCGGGTCGGCGAAGCGGCGGGGGTCGCGGTTCGCGGCCCCGTTCACGACCATCACCGTGGTGCCGGCGGGGATGTCGACCCCCCCGACCGTGGTCGGCACCCGGGCCAGCCGGAAGTCGCCCTTGACCGGGCTCTCCAGCCGCAGCGTCTCCTCGATGAAGTTCGGGATCCGGTCGCGCTCGGCGCGCAGCAGGCGCTGCAGGCCGGGATTGTCGGCGATCAGCTTCGCCGCGGTGCTGACCAGCCGGACGGTGGTCTCCTGGCCGGCGGAGAACAGGTTCGCGGCCACCCGCACGACGTCGATGACCTCGGGGGTGGAGCCGTCCGGGAACGTCGCGGTGGCCAGCCCGGTGAGGACGTCGTCGCGGGGCTCCCGGCGACGGGCCTCGATGTAGGTCGTGAAGCGGTCGTAGAGGAACTGCAGCGGGGAGTGCTCCATCGAGTGGTCGCCGGTGCTGCCCACGCCGCCGCCCTCGGCCGGCCGGTGCTGCAGCCGGTCGGTGAACTCCTCGTGGTCCTCCTCGGGCACGCCGAGCAGGTCGGCGATGACGAGCAGCGCGAAGGGGCCGGCGAACCCGCGGATGAACTCGCCCTCGCCGCTGGCGAGGTAGTCGTCCAGCAGCCGGTCGGCGAGCCGCCAGATGAACTCCTCGTTCTCCTTGAGCCGCTTCGGCGTGATCAGCCGCATCAGCAGCGCGCGGTGATCGGTGTGCATCGGCGGGTCGAACGTTGGGAGCTGGTCGCTCATCGGCAGCTCGGCACGGTGCCGCTCGATCAGCTCGGAGATGTCGTCGCCCTCGAGGCCCTCGAGCGGGACCGGGAATCCGGGAAACGGCCCGGTTACCGAGGTACACGACGAGAATCTGTCGGAGTCGTGGAACACCGAGACGGCTTCCTCGTAGCCCGTCACCATCACCACGCCGTGGTGCGGCTCGCGGCGGACCGGACACTGCTCCCGCAGCGCGTGGAAATAGGGATAAGGGTCCGCGACGAGCTCGTCACCCCGGAAGAAGTCGATCGCCTCGATGTTCTTCACCGTCTGCACCGCATCCCTTCGACACCGCTGTGCGCGTGTCCCGCTGGCCCTGAAGCGAATGACCCGTTGTCCGCAGCGTTCGGCGCCATTCCCCGCCACGGTCCGACGCCTGGTCCGCCCTGCGCCCCGAATCGCCTTACCCGCGATCGGACCGGTCCTGCGAACTAGGCCGCTACGATACGGACCGGCGGTCCACATCGGCAAGAGGTCCGAGCACATCGGCGCGAGGAGGTGCAGCGGTGGCCGGGTCCGAGCGCGCCGACGCCGCCCGCAACCGGGCGGCGATCCTCGCGGCGGCGGCGGACCTGTTCGACCGCGACGGCGCCGAGCAGGTGTCGATGAACGACATCGCCCGGGCCGCGGGGGTCGGCAAGGGCACCCTGTTCCGCCGCTTCGGCGACCGCACCGCGCTGATCGAGGCCGTCCTGTACCCGCGGGTCGCCGCGATGCTGACCCTCGTCGAGCAGGGGCCTCCCCCGCTCGGCCCCGGCGGGGAGCCGGTGGCCGCGCTGCACGCCTACCTCGACTCGCTGCTCGACTTCGTCTGGACGAACCGCACCCTCATCCGCGCGCTCGAACACCACGGGCCGTACGCCTACTACGCCAACCCGTCCAGCCAGTACTGGATCAGCGAGCTCGCCCGGCGCCTCAACGCCGTGCGCCCGGGTGAGAACACCGACTACCTGACGCACGTCCTGTTCACCGCGCTGCGGGCCGACGTCATCGACTACCTGGTCTCCGGCCGCCGGATGGACCCCGACCGCGTCCGCGCCGGCCTGCACCGCCTCGCCGGCAGCTGACCGCCGACGTCAGCCCGCGGCGCCCGAATCATGCCCGAACCACCCTCTTGCGTATGTGGACCGCCGGTCCGTATCGTGACGGCCTAGTCCGCCGGACCGGTCCTGAACCACGGGCGCGCACCCCACGGTGTGCACCGCCCCGTGCGGCCGCGGTCGGACGGGAGCCCACGCGGCGCGACCCGAGCCGCGGCAGGCGTCGGGCAAGGGAGCCGAATGACGCGAGGTGACGGATCGTGCTGCTGGAGTTGAGTCCCGACCAGGAGGTCCTCAGGGAGGCGACCGCGAGATACCTCGCGGACCGGGTCCCGGCCGAGGCGGTCCGCCGCCTGCGCCACGACCCCGCCGGCTTCGAGGCCGACTACTGGCAGGGCGGAGCCGAGCTGGGGTGGACGTCCCTGCTGGTCGGTGAGGAGCAGGGCGGCGGGTCGATCAGCGGGTCCGCCCTGGTCGACCTGACGCTGGTCGCCCACGAGTTCGGCCTGCGCGCCGCGCCCGGGCCGCTGGCCGCCACCAATGTCGTCGCCGCCGCGCTGGGCGCGGCGGGCCCGGCGCATTCCGAGGTCCTGGCCGACATCCTGTCGGGTGCCACGGTGGCGGCGTGGTGCCTCGGCGGGCCGCCGCCGCTGGACCGGCTCGACAGCGTCGGCCTCGCCCTGCGGGTCGACGGCGACGACCTCGTCCTCGACGGGGTGAGCCGCCCGGTCGAGTCGGCCGCCCAGGCCGGGCACCTGCTCGTCGCCGCCCGCGGCGAGGAGGGGCTCACCCAGCTGCTGGTGCCTGCGGCCACGCCCGGGGTGACGGTGGAGCCGCTGCGCACGGTCGACCTGACCCGGCGCTTCTTCGCCGTCCGGATGGACGGCGTCCGGGTGCCGCGCGCCGCCGTCGTCGGCGAGGTCGGCGCGGCGGCCGACCAGATCGAGCGCCAGCTCCAGCGCGCGATCGTGATCCTCAACGCCGAGACCGTCGGCGCGATGCAGGCCGCCTTCGACATGACCGTCCGCTGGGCCTTCGAGCGTTACTCCTTCGGCCGGCCCCTCGCGTCCTACCAGGCGCTCAAGCACCGTTTCGCCGACATGAAGACCTGGCTGGAAGGCGCGCACGCCGTCAACGACAGCGCCGCGGCGGCCGTCGACGCCGGCTCACCCGACGCCGGGGAGCTGGTGAGCGCGGCGAAGTCCTTCATCGGCGACTACGGGACGGAGCTGCTGCAGGACTGCGTCCAGCTGCACGGCGGGATCGGCGTGACCTATGAGCACGACCTGCACCTGTACCTGCGCCGCGTCACCGTGAACCGGGCGCTGTGCGGCACACCGGCCGAGCACCGCCAGCGCGTCGCCGCCGTCGTCGAGCACCTCAAGGAGCGGGCATGACGTCCGACATCAGCACCGGCACCGGCTCGGCCGCCGGCGCGGCGAACGCGGAAGCCACGGAGAGCGTCGCGGACTTCCGCCGGCGGGCGCGGACGTGGATCCGCGCCAACCTGCGCCCCCTCGAGCACAACGAGGGCGCCGGCGTCATGCGGGCGGACACGACGGACGAGGAGGAGCTCGCCGCCGTCGCCCGCGAGCGGCAGATCCAGCGGATGCTGTTCGACGCCGGCCTCGCCGGCATCTGCTTCCCGCGCGAGTACGGCGGTCAGGGCCTGTCGCCGGAGCACCAGCGCGCGTTCAACGAGGAGATCACCGGCTTCGAGTACCCGGGCCGGCTGCAGGCGCCGACGTTCTCGCCGTGCGCCGCGGTGCTCCTCGAGTTCGGCACCCCGGAGCAGAAGGAGCGCCACCTCCCCGCCATCATCAAGGGCGAGGAGATCTGGATGCAGTTCCTCTCCGAGCCGAGCAGCGGCTCGGACGTCGCCGGCGCGCTGACCACCGCCGTGCGCGAGGGCGACGACTGGATCCTCAACGGCTCGAAGATCTGGACGACCGGGGCCTGGTGGTCGGACTGGGCGCTCTGCCTGGCCCGCACGAACTGGGACGTCCCGAAGCACCGCGGGCTCACCGTGTTCATCATGCCGCTGCGCCAGCCCGGCATCGACGTCCAGCGCATCGAGATGCTCAACGGCAACAAGGAGTTCTGCCAGGAGTTCATCACCGACGTCCGGGTCCCCGACACCGACCGCATCGGCGACGTCGACAACGGCTGGACCGTCGGCACCCGGTGGATGTTCCACGAGCGGATGCTGCACAACTCCCCGTTCGTCACCGTCCCCGCCGGCTGGTCCTACGGCGGCGTCGACGCCACCGTCCTGGTGGACGTCGCCCGCGACGCCGGCCGCCTCGACGAGCCGCGGGTACGGGACCTCATCGGCGAGGGCCGGGTGCTCGACCTGGTCCGCGAGTCGCTGCAGGGCCGGATCGGCCGCGGCGTCGTCTCCCGCCGGATGCCCGACCAGTCGGCCGCCATCGGGCGCCTGTTCGCCGGCATCGCCTCCACCCGCGTCACCAGCATGGCGTACGACATCGCCGGCTCGGCGGGCGCGGCCTGGAGCGCCGAGGACGGCGCGGTCGCCGAGTGCGGGAACGACTTCCTCCTGCGCCAGACCACCTGCATCGGCGGCGGGACCACCGAGATGGCCCGCAACGTGATCAGCGAGCGTGTCCTCGGCATGCCCCGCGAGCCCGCCCTCGACCGTGACCGTGCCTTCCGCGACGTACCCCGCGGGGGATCCGGCCGCTCCTGACCAGGAGGTGTGATGCCCACCCACGACATTCCGGTGTTCGACGCCGACAACCACCTGTACGAGACCCAGGACGCGCTCACCAAGTTCCTGCCGGCGCGCTACCGGGGCGCGATCGACTACGTCGACGTGCACGGCCGGACGAAGATCGTCGTGCGCGGGCAGATCAGCCAGTACATCCCGAACCCGACCTTCGAGGTCGTCGCCCGCCCGGGGGCGCAGGAGGACTACTACCGGCACGGCAACCCCGAGGGGAAGACGTACCGGGAGATCTTCGGCAAGCCGGTGCGGTCCATCGACGCCTGGCGGGAGCCGGCCGCGCGCATCAAGGTCATGGACGAGCAGGGGCTCGACCGCACCCTGATGTTCCCCACGCTCGCCAGCCTGATCGAGGAGCGGATGCGCGACGACGCGGACCTCGTCCACGCCGTCATCCACTCGCTCAACGAGTGGCTGTACGAGACCTGGCAGTTCAACTACCAGGACCGGATCTTCACCACGCCGGTGATCACCCTGCCGATCGTGGAGAAGGCCGTCGAGGAACTCGAGTGGGTCCTCGAGCGGGGCGCCCGGGTCATCCTCGTCCGGCCGGCGCCCGTGCCGGGCCTGCGCGGGCCGCGCTCGTTCGGCCTGCCGGAGTTCGACCCGTTCTGGGCCCGTGTGCAGGAGGCCGACATCCTCGTCGCACTGCACTCGTCCGACAGCGGGTACGCCCGCTACAGCGGCGAGTGGATGGGCGCCAACCGCGAGATGCTGCCGTTCCAGCCGAACCCGTTCCAGATGCTGCAGGCCTGGCGACCGGTCGAGGACGCGGTCTCGGCGCTCGTCTGCCACGGCGCGCTCTCCCGCTTCCCCCGGCTGAAGGTGGCCGTCGTCGAGAACGGGATGAGCTGGGTCGCCCCGCTGATGGACGCCATGAAGAACCTGTACAAGAAGATGCCGCACGACTTTCCCGAGAACCCTCTCGACGTGATCCGGCGCAACGTCTACGTCAGCCCGTTCTGGGAGGAGGACCTCGGCGCGCTGACCAAGGTCCTCGGTGAGGACCACGTGCTGTTCGGGTCCGACTATCCGCATCCGGAGGGGCTGGCGAACCCGGTCAGCTACATCGACGAGCTCGCCCACCTGCCGGAACCGCTCGTGCGCAAGCTCATGGGCGGCAACCTCGCCCAGCTCATGAAGGTCCCGGCCGCGGTCTGAGCGGCAGCGCCTGATGAACCTCGCGGGGTAGGTCCCCCGCCCGTGGTCCGGCCGGCCACCACGGTGCCGTCGGGGCGGCCGGCCGGACCACAGCCATGAACACCAGCTGGGAGTTCGCATGGGTTTACTTTCGGGCCGGGTCGCCGTCGTCACCGGCGCCAGCCGGGGCATCGGGAAGGGCATCGCGCTCGCGCTCGCCGACGAGGGCGCGACGGTCTACGTCACCGGGCGGACGGTGTCCCCCGGCTCGCATCCGCTTCCCGGCACGGTCGGGGAGACCGCGGCGGAGGTGGACCGCCGGGGCGGCCGGGGCATCGCCGTGCAGGTCGACCACGGGGACGACGACCAGGTCGCCGCGCTGTTCGAGCAGGTCGAGCGCGAGCAGGGCCGGCTGGACATCCTGGTCAACAACGCCTTCTCCCTGCCCGAGGACCTGACGGAGCCGAACCCGTTCTGGGAGAAGCCGCTGTCGAACTGGGAGATGGTCGACGTCGGGGTGCGGTCGAACTTCGTCGCCGCCTGGCACGCGGCGCGGCTCATGGTTCCGCGCCGGGCCGGCCTCATCGTGGCGATCTCCGGCTACGTGGGAGTGACCTACACCTACGGCGTCGTCTTCGGCACCTGCAAGTCCGCGGTCGACCGCATGGCCAGGGACATGGCCGTCGAGCTCAAGCCGCACAACATCGCGTCGATCTCGCTGTGGCAGGGCCTCACCTTCACCGAGCGGGCCGAGCGCAACATCTCGCTGAACCCCACGATGAAGGAGCAGCTCGTCACCAACCCGACGATCGGCTGCTCGCCGGAGTTCCCCGGCCGCGTCATCGCGGCGCTCGTCCAGGACACGGACCTGATGCGGCACTCCGGGGGCACCTTCATCACCGCCGAGCTGGCCCAGGAGTACGGCGTCACCGACCTCGACGGGAAGGTCATCCCGTCCCTGCGGGCCCAGCGTGGCGCCCCGCTCTGGTCCCCCGTCTAGCGGCCCGCGAACCGCCGGCGCCCCCTGAACCAGAGGCGCGGTCCCCAACCAGCGGCGTTCCCTGAACCAGCTACGCCGCACACAGCATCGCAGAGCGCACGCCACCACACCCACGACCCGCATCTCCACCCCCGGCGTCGACGCCGACGTCGGCACAGCAACCGCGAGGAACGATGAGCCAGCCCATCACCGCCGAGAAGCTCGCCCGGCTCGAACGACTGCTCGAGCGGCAGGACATCCACGACACCCTGACCCGGTTCAGCCGGGGCATGGACCGGTTCGACCGCGAGCTCTTCCTCTCCGCCTTCCATCCCGACGCCGTGATCGCCGCCGGTCCGTTCGTCGGCGGCCCGGTCGAGCTGTACGACTGGGCGTCCGCCGGACATGAGCAGGGCCAGGTGGCCACCCACCACAACCTGCTCAACGTCACCATCGACATCGACGGCGACACCGCGCACACCGAGACGTACTACCTGTTCGTCGGGCGCAACCGCGACGACTCCAACTGGATCGCCGGTGGCCGCTACATCGACCGGCTGGAACGGCGCGCGGGTGAATGGCGGATCGCGCTGCGCACCAACGCCATAGAGTGGTCGGGCCTGGTGCCCACCATGGACATCCCGTTCTCCGACGTGCCGGACATCCACCTCGACGGCGCTCCCGCCCGCGGCAAGGAGGACCCCTCCTACCGGCGGCCGTTGATCAACACCCGCAAGCCGCAGATTCCCTAGCCCGGGGCGGCCACCGCCCGTTCCACCCCCAGCCGACCACGAGGTGAGCCGGATATGACTATCAGCGCCGACGACCTGAGTTTCGTCCTCGACCGGGAACAGATCCGCGACGTCCTCGCCCGGCTGGCCAGGGGCGAGGACCGGCGCGACGCGGACCTGATCAGCGGGGCGTACTGGCCGGACGCGACCGACGACCACGGCATCTTCCGCGGCACGTTCAAGGAGTACCTGGCGTGGGTCGTGCCCGGCGCGCCCTCGATTCCCGTCACCCTGCACACGCTGGGCCAGACCCTGATCGACGTCACGGGTGACACCGCGGTGGCCGAGACCCACGTCACCTCCTATCACCGGATCGACTTCGGTGAGCAGGAGCATGACGTCGTGATCGGCGGCCGTTACGTCGACCGGCTGGAGAAGCGGGACGGGGAGTGGCGCATCGCGCACCGCACCATGCTCTACGACTGGTTCCGGGATTTCGGGCAGTCGGTGGACTGGTCGCAGGGGGTCATGGGCACCCCGTTCCTCGCCGACCACTACGTGGGCAGCGCGAACGGCGACCACAGCGTCACGTTGTTCCAGCAGAAATCCGACTGACCCCGCGCGCCCGCAGTGCCGCCCCGTCCGGATCGACACCCCAGCTGATGATCCGGACGGGGTGGATGCGGATGACCTCGCGGCTGAGATGACGCTGCGGCGGGTCCTGATCGGTCAGCGCCTCCGCCGTTCCCCGGATCTCCACGCCGCGCACCCGCCACGGGTCGACGGAGGCGATGTCGTCGACGACGAGGGACACCACGCCGGTGGCCGCGACGTTGCGGAACTTCCGGCTGGCGCCCAGGTCGTACCCGTGGATGTCGATCGTGCCGGTCGCCTCGTTGACGCGGAAGGCGACCGGGGAGTTCTGCGGCGCGCCGCCCGGGGCGACGGTCGCCAGCCGGCCGAGCCGCTGACTGGCCAGATACGCACGTTCGGTCTCGGTGAAGTCCATGCCGCCAGCCTCCGACATGAAGTGGACTTCAGGTCAAGGGGGCGGCGGCGGACCCGGCGGAGCCGGACCGGTTCGGCACCAGGCCAGACGCGCCCTACGGGGCAGCGCCCGGCCGCCGACGTGCGGTGCTACCCCTGGTACCCGGCGACGTAGTCGCCCGCGGTCTTGTGGAGGTGCCGGATGGCGATCTCCTGGTCGTTGAGCGGGAACCGCGAGACGGCGCGGGACTCGAGCATGGTCTGCGTGGCCTCGAGCGTGTTGCAGTCCTGCAGCGCGAACTCCTTGAAGGTGACCGCGGCAAGCTCCTGCCGGATGCGGTCCTGCGCGGTCCGGGCCGGCACGAAGTACAGCGTGCCCTCGAAGATGTGCTGGTTGTACGCCGTCGGCCAGTAGTGGTAGGTGAGGTACCAGCCCGGCGCCCACACCACGATCATGAAGTTCGGGAAGAAGACGTAGGAGTCCAGGCCCCACGCCGGATGGCCGACCGGGTTGACCCCCGACGGCAGCGGGTTCAGGCCCTCGATGTCGGGGCGGTCCCACGGCCCGAAGTTGCCGCTGCGCAGGACCCGCTCGATCGGCTTCACCATGTTGAGGTCCTTGGGCGGCGACATCCCGCCCCACGCCGACTGCATCGAGTGCGGACCGTCGATGTCGTAGTGCAGTGACTCGTAGCCGTAGCCCAGCAGCTTGCGTGACTCGTCGCCCACGTACTGCTTCGCGTGCAGGACGGGCGCGTGGTAGAACTCCGCGAACGCGTCGATGTAGAGCTTCCAGTTGCTCCCGACCTCGGCCCGGTACTTGTAGACCTCGGTCATCTCACCGAAGGGATAGCCCTCGAGTCCCTTCGCGAAGCGCCCCAGGTACTCGGCCAGCGATGTCGTGCCCTCGCTGTCGAGGTTGATGAAGATGAAGCCCTCCCACAGCTCACAGCGCACCGGTACCAGACCGAGCTGCGACCTGTCGAGGTCGAAGAACTCCGACTCCTGCTGGACGAACGTGCAGGAGCCGTCGAGCCCGTAACGCCAGGCGTGGTACTTGCAGGTGAACTGCCGTGCCGTGCCGTGCGTCTCCTCCTGGGGGAAGTCGTTCCACACCAGCTTGTTGCCGCGATGCCGGCAGACGTTGTGGAACGCGCGGACCTCGCCTTCGGCGTCGCGGACGACGATCAGCGACGCACGCGCGGCGTGGATCTCCTTCGTGAAGTAGTTGCCGGTCCTCGGGATCTGCTCGACCCGACCGACGTTGAGCCAGGTCCGCCCGAAGATCGCCTTGCGCTCCAGCTCATAGTGCTCGGGCGAGATCGAGTCCTCGAACGAGACGAACCCGGTACCGAGGTCCGGGTAGTGCTCGGTCCAGCTGCCCTCCGCGGGCTTCGGGAAGTGCGCCATCCGTCTACCTCCGAGCCGATGCACGTACGAGCCACGTGGCTACGGGCCGCCGCGAACTCCGAAACGATCCATCCGCGTGCTGCTTCTCCAGCCGCGTGAGAATGAACCCTACGAGTCCGTATGGTTTTGGTCAACAGCCGGCGGCAACGGGCGGACCAGGGCCGCGCCCGCCTCCCATGAGGGCGCCCGGACGGCACCGCCGTCGACCTTGACCAGAATCCGACGCATCCGTAGCTTTAGTGGATGGAGTCCAGGGCGGGTGGCGAGCGTTCACGGGCCGGGCGCCCGACGGCAACGGAGGCAGCCAGGCTGACCGAGCGGCTCCGGCGGGCCGCCGTCGACACGTTCCTGGAGTCGGGCTACGACGGCACCACGATGGAGGCCGTCGCGCAGGCCGCGGGAATCACCAAGAGCACCCTGTATGCCCGCTATCCCGACAAGCGAACTCTGTTCATCGCGGTGAGCTCGTGGGCGCTCACCCGCCAGGAGCGCGACGAGCGCGTCCTCGAACCGCTGCCCGACGACCTCGCCGAGAGCCTGACCGTGATCGCGCGGGCGATCCTGGCCCGCTCGGTCGACCCCGACATCGTCCGCCTGAGCCGGATGGCGATCGCCGAGTCCGCGCGCTTCCCCGAGTTCGCGGCGAGCTCGCAGGCCGTCACCTGGTCACCGCGGGTGCAACTGATCATTGATCTGCTACGCAGGCACGAGAGCGCGGGCACCGTGGTCGTCGGGGACGTCGACCTCGCCGCCGAGCAGTTCTTCGCCATGGTCGGCGCGATGCCGGCGTGGCTGGCCGCCTACGGCATCTACCGGACCCCCGAGGTCGAGGAGGAGCACCTCCACCACGCGGTGAGCCTCTTCCTCAACGGCGTCCTGGCCAGGCCGGAGACCATGCCGGACCCGCACCCGACCGAGGCTGCCAGGCCCACCGAGGCCGCCGAGGCCGCCAGGCCCGCCGGGGAGGGACCGGCCGTCCCGCGTGCGAGCTGGCCGATGGAGTACCGGCGGCTCGGCCGCAGCGGGCTGAACGTCTCGCGGCTCGCGCTGGGAGTCGCGGCTCTCGGCGCCGGGCCCGCGGGCCATGACGAGCGGGCCGCGATCGGCGTCATCCACCGCTTCCTCGACGCCGGCGGCAGCCTCCTCGACACCACCGCCGCGGGCGACATCGGCCGGGGCGGCACGGACCCGGACGGCGCCGCGGCGGAACTCTGCGGCCGTGCCGTTCGGGACAGGCGCTCGAGCGTCGTCCTGGCCTCGAGCGTCGGGCGGCCGAGCGGGCAGGGCCCCCACGACGGCGGGAACAGCCGCCGTCATATCCGGGCCGCCTGCGAGGCGACCCTCCGCCGGCTCCGGACGGACTATCTCGACCTCCTCCAACTCGACGCCGACGACCCGACGACCCCGCTGGAGGAGACGATCGACGCGCTGGACGACCTGGTGCGCGCCGGGAAGGTCCTCTACGTCGGCGTCGCCAACCTGCACGTCTACCGGGTGATGAAGGCGCTGTCGGTCAGCGACCGGCTCGGCCGGGCCCGTTTCATCTCGTTCCGCGGCCCGTACGGCCTGCTCTCGCGGGAGCTCGAACACGAGCACCTCCCGCTGCTCGCGGAGGAAGGCCTCGGCCTGATCAGCACGAGCTCACTCCGCTCCCACGGGCACGGGCACGCCGCCGTCGCCGCCACGGAGGCCACGGCGGCGGAGCTCGGGTGCACGACCACGCAGCTGTCGCTGGCCTGGCAACTGACGAGACCCGTCACCTCGATCACGCTCGACGTCGCCTCCGCGGCCCAGCTGGACGAGCACCTCGCGGCTCTGGGCATCGAGATCCCCACCGAGATCGCGGCAGCACTGGAACAGGTCTCCCGTCCCCAGGGGTAACGGTCCGCGGCCGTACCGGCCGGCCGGTACGGCCGCGGCCGGCGCGCCGCCCGGCTGACAGCGGCGCTGACAGCGGCGCGGCGGCTTCACCTGCTGATACGCGTGGCCGTGAGGAGTCGGGCGGCCCCCGACCGCGTGCCGTCCGTCGCTCTCGCGTCGACATTCGGCTCTTTCGAACGCGTTACCTGCGCGATTTAGTGGACGTGTCGGAAATGTACCAATGCGGCCCATGGAAACGCACGTGGTCACCGACCTCGACTGGGCCCATCCTGCGAAAGCGAGACCTCTGATGAGTATCTACGACGCTATCGGTGGTGCGAGCGCCGTGCAGGCCGCGGTCGACGAGTTCTACGTCCGGGTGACGGCCGACCCCGAGCTCGCGCCCTTCTTCGCCGGCAAGGACATCCCGCACCTCAAGGCGCACCAGCAGGCGTTCATCTCCGCGGCGATCGGCGGGCCCGAGGTCTACCAGGGCGGAGCGATCGCCTCGGTGCACTCCGGCCTCCGGATCACCGATGCCAACTTCGACGCCGTGGTGGACCACCTGGTCTCGGCGCTGAGCGGCCTCGGCGTCCCGGCGGAGACCACCGGCCAGATCGGAGCGGCGCTCGCGCCCCTGCGTGCCGACATCGTCACGGCGAAGTAGCGCCCACCGGCGCCGGGCCGTCCCAACAGGGCCGTCCCATCGGATGGGGCTCGGGACCGTGCGCCGCCCGGCTGGTGAGGCCGACCAGCGCGGCCGGGCACGGCCCCGAGCGGCTCGGGCCGCGGCGCGGGCTCAGACGGCGACGAGTCTGTGCAGACCGGCGCGGACCTGCGACAGCGGCATCCCGCGCGCCGAGACCAGGTAGTCGACGGCGTTGGCCCGCAGCGCGGGGAACAGCACGTGCGCCAGGTATTCGGCGTCGGCGTCGGCGTCACCGCCGGGACGGGTGGCGGACAGCCGCCGCGCCAGCTCGCCGATCCAGAACTCGCTGAGTGGGCTGGTGTAGTAGGTCTCCAGGCTGTCATCCTCCAGGGTGCGGATGAGGGCCCGGTTGGTCCAGACGAACTCGAGCAGGGCGTCGAGGTAGGCGTTCAGGGCGTCGACGGGCTCGCCGCCGGGGCCGAGCGGCGCAGGCCCCTCCTCGATCCGCTCCCGCAGCGCGGCGGCGCGGGGGGCCAGCACCGCGTGGATCAGCGCCGCGCGGTCACCGACGCGGCTCAGCACCGTGGACCTGCCGACGCCGGCGGCCTCGGCGATGTTCTCCATCGAGACCGCCTCGACCCCGCCCCGCTCGAACAGGATGGCGGCCGCCGCCACGATCGCCGCCCGGCCGCAGGCGGTGTCCGATCTTTCCGGAGCCACTGCTCTTTCGAGAGCCACGGCGCTCCTCCCCTTACGGAGGCGGACTGACGGTCCGTATCGTAACAGCATTCCGGACCGACGGTCCGTTTCTGCTGGTCGACAACACCCGCGGGCACCCGGCCTCCTGACCGGCGGGCACAGCAACGGCGAGATCGGACCGTGCGGGGGCGGCGGTTCGGCGGGGCGCGCTCGCCGGTGCGCGGCCCCGAAAGCGGCTGGCACGTGGCATCGACATCAGCATCGGCACGCACCGCGGCAGCTGTCGGCCGTCAATCCTCCCGTTCATCCGCCATGAAAATGCGGACACTTACGGAAGATAGGTCAGACGATGCGCCGTACAACTCGATTACTCGTCACATCCGTCGCTTGCTGTGCGGCCATTCTTCTCGGGGTCTGCGACGGCGACGGCGACGGCGGCTCCGCCCCGGCCGCCCGGCTCCGCCCTCACTCTTCGTGGCTGCCGGTGCCCATCCGGCGCGGTGGGTGGCGCCGCTCGGTGGTGGCCCTGCGCCACCGTGTAGAAATGCGCGGTCTGCCGGGAGAGTCCCGGTGTGCGCGTCCTGTGCCCCGCGAGCGGTCGCACGGGCGGCCGAGGGTCGGGAACCGGGGGCCATGCCGGACTCATCCGCTTTCGATGTGCTGATCGGGCTGGCGCTGCTCTTCGCCGTGTTCAGCCTCGCCGTGTCCCGGATCAACGAGGCTGTGCTCGCCCTGTTCCGCTACCGGGGACGCCAGCTCGAGGCCGAGCTGCGGCGGCTGCTCGGCGCCCGGCCAGCCGGCGCCCCCGACGGCGACCCTGAGGACGGCCCCGACGGCGGCAACCCGCCGGACGTCGCCGCCGAACTGCTGGACGGCCCGCTGCGCACCACCCGTGCCACCGGCCGCAACGCCACCCCGCCGGCCATGGCGGACCACCCGCCCGTCTCCGGGGCCCTGGCCGCGGTGCGCCGGGCACGCAGCCTGCGGCTGCCGTCGTACGTGCCGTCGACCGCCTTCGCCCAGGCGCTCCTCGACCGGGTCGACCCGCCCGCCCGGGCCATGCTGTCCCAGCTCCGCCCGGAGACCCTGCCCGACCATGTCACCGACGAGGCCCGGGCTGCCTACCGGCGCGCCTACGACGAAGCCCGACACGCCCTCGACGAGCGGACCGCCCAGGCGCTGTACGCCGCGATGCCCGCGGACCACCCGGCCGGGCGGGTGATGGCGGCCGCGCTCGTCGCCGCCACCGGCTCCGGCGCGGTCGGGACCATCGAGGACGGGCTCGCCTCGCTCCCCCCCTCGCCGGCGAAGGACGCCCTGATCGCGGCGACCGTCCAGGCCGCCGGGGACCGCGAGAAGATCGTCACCGAGCTGGCCCGCTGGTACGACGATGCCATGGACCGCCTCTCCGGCTGGTACCGGCGGCGTATCGCCATCTTCCTGCTCTGCTACGCGATCCTGCTGGCCGTCCCGTTCAACCTCGACGCGATCGGGCTGGCCCGGGCGTTCTGGCAGGACGGGACGGTACGCCAGGCCGCGGTGGCGGCCGCCCAGGTCGAGGTGACCTCCGGCGGCGCGGCGGCACCCGACCAGCCCGAGCCCGACCAGCCCACGGCCGGCGAGGCGGCGGAGCAGGCGGTCCAGGCCGTGCGGGACGCCTCCGGACTCGCCGTCCCGATCGGCTGGGTGCACAACTCGGAGGAGCGGGACGACCCGCGGGAGGTCCCCGACTCCGTCGGCGGCTGGCTGCTGAAGATCGCCGGCCTCGCGATCGGCTGCTTCGCGCTCACCGCCGGCGCCCCGTTCTGGTTCGACCTGCTCGGACGGCTGGTCAACATGCGCGCCACCGGGCCCAAGCCCCGGGCCACCAACGGCTGACACGGGCCGGAGCCGGCGAGAGGGGCGGCCCCCGGCCGGTTCACCGCCGGCGATCAGCTGACCGCCGGCTTCGGCACCGCCAGCATTCTCGGGTAAGCCCGGTCAGCCCTCCAGGAGGGTGACGACGGCGAAGCTCAGCACCAGTCCGAGGATGACGGCCCGGATCGGCAGCTGGGCCCGCTCCACCCGGTCCTGGCGTTCCGAGAGCGCCGACAGCGGCCCGGCCACCATCGACAGCAGCACCCCGGCCCACACCAGCGCGGACAGGTCGGCCACGTCCGGGCTGACGCCGACGACGAGAATGGTGACCACCAGACTGGCGGCGAAAAGCACCTGGGGCAGCAGCAGGAGCGACATCCGCGGCAGCGCGGTCTTCGCGGTCGCGCCGGAGTCGGGTCGGCCGGAGAGCACGACCCGCACGAACGACAGCGCGTACAGCGGAGCGTTGAACAGGGTGCTGGCCACCGTCCGCTGGGCTCCGCGCGGCCCGGTGTAGGCGACGATGAACAGCAGCGAGCCGACCAGGTACGGCAGGGCGTGCAGCACGTAGGCGGTCAGCGACACCCCGGCCGCGATCTGGACCCCGGCCAGGACGCTCAGCGGCGGCCCCAGCAGGAACATCATCTGCGCGCACGCCACCAGGTAGCCGATCCCGGTGTGCAGGTAGTGCGCCCGCTGCCAGCCGGTCAGGCCGGGCTTGCGCAGCGGGTTGTCGAACAGCAGCAGGCGCAGGCCGTCCATCGCCCACCGGCTGCGCTGCTTGGCGTACTCCGCCGCGGTGGCCGGCGCGATCCCGACGGACACCGGGCCGTGGTGGTAGACGCTCTGCCAGCCGGCGGCGTGCAGCTGGTAGGAGGTGTGCAGGTCCTCGACGATGTTCCACTCGCTGAAGCCGCCGACGGACTCGACCGCCGTCCGCCGGTACAGGGTGCCGTTCCCGCAGGACGACGCGGCGCTGTCGCGGTCCTTCGCCGGCTGCACCGCCTTGTACAGCATCGGTTCGGCGTTGTTGAGCACGTCGTGGCGGCCGACGTCGAAGCGCTGCTCGGTGCAGACGAACCCGACCTTCGGGTCCCGCAGGTAGCCGAGGACGAGCTCGCCGAGATCGGGCACCGCGATGTGATCGGCGTCCAGCGTCATGATCGCGTCGCCGTCGGTGCGGGCCAGGCCGTGGTTGAGGTTCGCGGCCTTGCCACGCGGCCCGTCGGTGCGGGTGAAGCAGGTGATCCCGAGCCGGGCGGCGAGGGCGTCGATGTCGCGCCAGTTGGGCCGGCCGGCGATCCGCCCGTCGTTGAGGACGTAGGTGCGGTGCGGGTAGTCGATCGCCAGCGCCGCGCGCAGCGTCGCCTCGACCATCTCGACCGGCTCTCCGCAGACGGTGACGAAGACGTCGAGGGTGCCGGCCGGCGCCGGGGCGCGCCGGACGTAGCCGGTGCGCATCCGGCCGGTCATCACCGCCGTCCACACGATCGTGAGGTAGCTGACGATCTCGGCCGCGTAGAACAGGTGGCCGGCCACGCCGGTGCCGTCCAGCGTCCCGGCGCGCCACACCGCGTACACCGCGCCGATCAGCGTGATCGCGACCCCGACGACCCGTCCGGCGACGGCCCTCCACCACGCGACGGGCACCCTGACCCAGGTGTCGACGCCGTCCAGCGGCGGGATCCCGGCCGGGGAGGCGTCGCGGGTGTCGCCGGCCACGGCCTGCGCCGGGATCGCCGGGACGGCCGGGGCCGCGACCGCGGACGGCTCACGCGGAGCCAGGCTGGGCGGTGCTGACGGTGGCGCGAACTCGGGTGAAGCCGGGCCGGCCACGTCGGCGGGCGCTGCCTGGTACGCCATACAAGTCCCTTCTCTATCCCCCCGCCATGCATCCTGTCAGCTGGTCATTTCGGGCTAGTTCGCTGGGGGGCGGCAGCCGCCGGACTCCGCCACCTATGTGGTCTCGCCGGGCCCCACCGCGGTGCCAACCGCGTCCGCCGGCCCGCGCGCTGCCAGCCCTTCGCGCCGCCGGCAGTGCGGTGGGCGTGGGGGTGCGGCGGAGGCGCGAGGGACGCGGCGGGCCGCCGACTCCCGGACGGCGCCGTCCAGTGTGATCGTCATCGGCGGGCCTCCGTGACGGCACCCGGGCGCTCACCGCCGGACGCACCACCGGCAGACGCACCACCGGGCGCAGCGGCGTCGGTGCGGGTGCGCGTCACGGCGGCCCGCGCCAGGCGGGACTCGACGTGGTCGAGCCAGCGGATCTCGGCCTCGGCGGCGAAGACCAGACTGTCCAGCACGAGCAGCCAGGCGACGTCCCCGGTCTCGTCGGCCTGCCGGCGCAGCCGGGTGTGCTCCTGCATCGCCCGCAGCGTCTCGGTGCGCTGCCGCAGCACCAGCCCGCCGACATCGACACCGGGCACCGTGACGGCGAGCGCCAGCTTGATGGCGAGCTCGTCCCGGCCGACCGTGCGGCGGCTGACCGGGGTCGTCCACCAGCGCCGCGCGGCCGCGTGGCCCGACGCGCTGAGCCGGTAGACGATGCCCCGGCCCTCCCCACCGGCGGGCGCCTGCGGGCCGGGGTCCTCAGCACCCTCGACGAGCCCGTCGCGCTCGAGGCGGCGCAACGTCGTATAGACCTGCCCGATGTTCAGCGGCCAGGTCGACCCGGTTCTGGACTCGAACTCCGCTCGCAGCTGGTAGCCGTACATCGGGCGCTCGGCCAGCAGCGCGAGCAACCCGTTCCTGATCGACATCCCGACCCCGCACACCGCCCGTCACGGCGGCGGCCGGGACCGCCGCCGTGACCCGTCACCTCAGCCGAAGCTCGTCGGCTTCGGCTCGGACCAGGTGGTGTCCTTCGGCGGCCAGCAGACGAACGGCTTGTCCTTCGTTCCACCGACGATCTCGAACTTCCCGCCCCGTACGCGGACGAGCGCCCGGCAGTCGAGCTTGTAGCCGTTGGTGACCGGGTCGGTCTTGGAACGCTGGCCGTGCTGGCGCGACCAGTCCACCGGAACGGTCAGGCCATCCGCGGTGTAGTCGGTCAGGTGGTTGGTGGCGTCGATCACGGACGCCTGGGTGAACGCCGGCCCCGCCTTGAGGATGCCCTGGTAGGCGAGGTCCGCGTTGATCCATCCGTACATCGCCATCTCGTCGGGCCGGCCGCCCACCTTGCCGATCCACTTCTTGAACGTGGCCATGGCGGTGTCCGCGGGATCGGCCTCGAACGGCCGGAACCCGACGCTGACGTAGTCACCCTCGAAAAGCGCGCCGGCCTCCTCGACGAACTTCTGGTTGTAGGTGTTCAGGTGGTACATCGGGACGTCGCCCATGCCCTGCCGCTCGAGTTCCTGGGCCAGGGTCTTCATGCCGTTCAGATCGAGACAGGTGATGACCAGCTGCGCGTCCACGCGCTTCATCGCGGCCACCTCCGGACCGACCCCGTTACTCAGGCCGAACGCCAGGGTGTCGTTCTTGTAGACGATCTCCTGGTCGGTGGCCGCACCGTACCGCTCGATCGTGTCGGTGATCTGGGTGACGCACTGCTTCGAGTTGTCGGACACGCCGTACCCGAGCGCCGCGATCCGCTTGGTGCCGGCCAGTTCTGCGACGTAGGTGAAAGTGCGGTCCATGCAGTCCAGGCAGGGCGGGGCCGCGTTACCGAAGATGCTCTTCCGGCCGATCATCTGCGCCGGGTGGATGTCCCATCCATACAACGGGATCCCCGCGTCCGCGAAGTTCTGCCATCCGCTGGCGAGCTGCGGGGCGCTGAAGGTCGCGAAGGTGTCCTTCGCCGACACGATCTCGATCGCCTTCTGCTGGTTCTGCCCGAGCGCGTCATCGAGCTCCCGGGCGACGACGAGCTTGCGGCCGTGGACGCCGCCCTCGCTGTTCCGGTAGTCGAAATACGCCTTGATCCCCTGGGAGAAGCAGTCCAGCAGGCAGGTGCCCAGCGGGTTGTTGGTTCGCGTCCCCAGGACGGAGAACCGGATCTCGGCGTTCGTGACACCCGGTACCGCGCCGCCACCGGCGGACGAGGCGGGGGCGGCGGTGTTCGGGTCGGAGGAGTTCGAGCAGGCGGCGACCAGAGCGCCGACGGCAAGCAGGATGGCCAGGCAGCGCAGGCGGCGGCCATGACGTTTCATGGTCGGGCGGTTTCCTTCGTTCGGAGTACACGGATCGCACGCGGGCGGCACCGGCTCGTCAGTCGGCGAGCCGATGTCCGCAGTAGTTCGGGCTGACGATCTCGATGGCGGAGCCTTCGGGGTTCACCTCGACGAACGAGTAGCACTCGGCGGGCTTGCCGAAGTCACGTTCGAGGTCGATGTCGCCGATGAGGCCACCGGCGTTGTAGCCCTTCACCGCCCGGAGGCCGTCGATGTAGCCCTGCCGGGTCGGGCAGTCCCCCGCCTCCTCCAGGCCCCGGATGAACATGTCGGCGATGATGTAGCCGACCAGTGCCAGCGTCTGGTCGGTGTCCTGCAGCTGCGGGGCGTGGGTGGCCATCGCGGCGCGGTAGGAGTCGAGCGCGGGCGACTTCGTCTCCAGCGGTATGTAGGCGGCGAACGTCGTCAGACCCGCCAGCTGCGAGCCGTAGGTCTCCAACAGCTCGGCGTTCGGCGCGGGGCTGCTACTGAGGATGACCTTGAGCGGGACGCCCTGGCGCCGCGCGGCCGCGACGACCTGGGCCAGGCCCTCCGTGCTCAGCGTGCCGGCCAGCGTGTCGATGCCCTCCTCGGCCATCTGCCGCGCGAGCTGGTCCGCCTGGGCCGTGACGGGGTTGTTGTCGGTGCTGACCGAGGTCGTCGCGATCCCCACCGACCGGAAACTGGAGGTGAACTGTTCGGCGATGTGCGTCGACACCGTCGCGTCGAGCGGGTTGTACAGGATCATCGCCTTGGTCCCGCCGCGCTCATGGACGAACTTGCCGAACGTGTCGACCGAGCCCTTCGCCGTGAAACTGTAGTTGAAGGAGAACATGTTCCGGTACTTCGCCCACGCGTCCTCCACGGCGATCCCGAGCACCGGAATCCCGCGCTCCGCGAGATAGGCGGCGCTGCCCGAGGCCACCGTGCTCGTCTCGAGCATGCCGAAGATGTTTTCCCGCTCGATCAGTGTGCGGGCCATCGTGAGATTCACCGACACCTTGGCCGTGTCGTCTCGCCAGTCATAGACGATCTGGCGCCCGTGCACACCGCCGGCCGCGTTCACCGCTCCGAGTCGGGCGTCGATTCCGGCCCGGGCGGCACTGAACGTCACCGCGCCGAGCCCGGTGTCCGGAAACAACAGCCCCAGCTTGACCTCGTCCGCGGTGACACCCTCGGTGGTACAGGACGTCGCGCTCTGCGCCGCGCCGCCCTGACAGCCGGTCAGAGCGGCGGCGCATAACAGCACGGCGGACAACCACGACAGTGAACGAGTTGTCGCCATGCAAGCCTCCCGGGGATCGAGCCGATTCTTGCAGCCACCGTATCCCGGACGTCCAACATGGGTAACGACCTGCTCACAACTATGAATCGGCGCGCCTATACCACCTCGCGAATGATCACTCCGGCGTGCATGGACACTATGCTCCGATGGACGCGAACAATATGACCGAAACAGCGGTCGCGATTCAACAGATACCCGCTGACCTGGGTTGATGCTCTGTCATGAGAACCTCCGCCGCAGCCCGCCCCGGGACCCGGGGCGGGCCACACCGACGGCGCCCCGTGGCGCACCGTCGGGTGGCCACGCGCCACGCCACGCCACCGATAGCCGATCCATTGCGCACTCGTTGACCTGACCGGGCCTGGCGTCACCGCCTCTCAGGGGCGGAGCAGCGACCGGACCTGCTCCCGCGGGAAGAACTCCTGGTTCTCACCCCAGCCCTGCTGGCCGTCCCAGCGCCAGTCGGTCAACGTCCAGAACGCCAGCCTGCCGGGCCAGCCGAACCAGCGCAGGGCGGTCACCACCTCGCCCTCGGCGTGCAGCGACCGCCCGCGGTCGTCCTCGGCGTCGAGCACGACCCTCGTCGGTGCGCCGCGACGCCGTTCCAGCACCCGCCGCTCACCGCGGACGAGCTCGCCCAGCTCACCGTTGCGGACGAGATAACCGTTCATCACCAGATCCACGCCGGGCTCGTCGTCGGCGATGGAGATCGCGTGCCAGTGCGAGTCCGGTGCGGCGATGGCCCAGAGGTAGTCCCCGGATCGCGACGCGCCCGGGCGGTGCGGGCCCCATGTACGGTCGCGCAGCGAGTAGCAGTCGATCTCGATCCGCTCGCCGTCCAGCACCAGCCACCCGGTGGCGCGCCCGGGCTGGTCGAAGTGCCGGGCCCCGGTCATCGTCTCCAGGTCGCTGTAGCGGATCTCGTGCGGCGCCATCAGCGCCGTCCACTCGAGGTCGAGCTCCAGGCCGAGCTCGGCGTAGGACAGCCGGTAGCTCCGTAACGGCTCGACCACCTCCTGGCGGAGGCTGTTCGGCAGCCGGAAGTCACGGAAGTCGAGCGGGCCGGTGGCCGGCTGGGTCCAGCGCCAGTCGTAGAAGCGGCAGTCGTAGGTCTCCTCGCCACTGGCATCCCACAGCGCGGGCCCGCCACCGGAGACGTCGGTCCGGACGTCGTGAAAGTAGTAGACGAAGCCGTTCATGCCCCGCTCGGGGATGGCGAAGCCGAACCAGGCGCTTTCCTTCCAGTAGGGGTCCTCACCCGCGGGGTGGAAGATCTCGTCGGCGGTGGCGTCGATCGGCCTGGTCACAGCCTCTGCCCTTCGTCTGGGACGCGGCACGGGACGGCCGCGGCCCCGGTGACGATAGGGGGTACGGGTTCTCAGACGACGTCGAGCACGGCCCGGCGGCGCCGGGTCCGGCCGGCGGCGAAGCTCTCGAGCAGACCCGCGACCTCACCCCAGCCACCGCGCCAGCCCGGCCGTGGGCACAGCCGCCCGGCGGCGACCAGCTCGACGACCGTGGCCAGGTCGCCGCCGACCGGCCAGCTGCCCCAGAACCCGCGGACACGTCGGCGCAGCGGGCTCGCGAAGGCCGCCGGCGGGAAGACCATCCGCTCCCCGGAGATCGCGCCGACCGCGAGGGCGGTGCCGCCCTCCGCCAGCAGGTCGACCGCCCGGGTCATCGTCGACCCGCCCGCCGCGTCGAACCCCCAGACTCCGCCGTCGCCGAGCATCGCCGCGGCATAGCCCGTGTCGCGGTCGACCAGCGAGATCGCCGCCGTTCTGATCAGCACCTGGTCGGGCCCGGGTACCGGATCGGGCACCTCCCCAAGCCGCAGCCCGCTGGCCGCTGACCCGTCCGTCACAAGTGCCCGCATTTCTCCACTCTCCGCACTCATTCCGATGCCCACGGTGATGGAGATTGAGATGCCTCCAGCCCATAGGCAGGACCAAATTTCCATCACGGCATCGACGACGAAACCGGTCGGTTCAGATTGAGAGGCGTGTCGCGTCCGGCGTGAGGCAGGTCTCGGCACGACGGAGCGGGGTCGGGCTGACCGCTCACCGGGTGGTGCGGCGGTCCGCGGGCGTGGCCTCAGGCCTCACGACCCGGCCCTGAAGTCAGGCCTCAGCCGAGTGCGCGCAGCGCGTCGAGCGCCTTGTCCGCGTGCCGGTTCATCGCGAACTCCGAGTCGATCCGGGCGACGACCGTTCCGTCCCGGTCGAGGACGAACGTGGCCCGCTTGTTGGGGCCGAACCTGCGGCGGACCCCGAACGCGTCCGCGATCGTCCGGCCGGTGTCGGCGAGGAGCGGGAAGCCGAGGGAGTGCTTGGCGCTGAACTCGGCCTGCTTGGCGGTGTCGTCCGCGCTGACGCCGACGATGCCGGCGCCGATCGCCGCGAACTCGCTCGCCAGGTCGCGGAAGTGGCAGCTCTCCCTGGTACAACCCGGGGTCATCGCCGCCGGGTAGAAGAACACAACCAGCGGCCCCTTCGCCAGCAGGTCCGACAGCCGCAGTTCGGCGCCGGTCTCGTCGACACCGGACAGGTCACCGACCCGGTCTCCCACGTTCATCCGAGGGCCCTCCACTCGTTCGCGAACCGGCATCCTGGCCACCGGGCGACCGATCCTCCCACCTGTGCACGATAGGTGACATATCGAGTGGAGCGGACCGGCGCGCACTCAGGCCGGCAACGGGCGCGCCGGTCGAGCACGCGCCGGTCAGGCGGGCGCCGGCTTGTTCAGCCCGCGGCGGGCTGGGGCAGCGCGGCCAGGTCGTCCTCCGTCAGCGACCACCCGGCGGCGGCGGCGTTCGCCGACACCTGCTCGGGGCTGGTCGCACCGGCGATCACCGACGCCACGCCGTCCTGGGCGGCGAGCCAGGCGATCGCCAGCTCCAGCACGGAGCGGCCGCGGTCGGTGGCGAACGCGATGAGGGCGTCGAGGTAGGCGAAGTTCTCCTCGGTCGCCATCGCGGCGAAGTAGGAGCTGGAGGCCAGCCGGCTGCCTGCCGGGAACGGCTCACCGGCCCGGTACTTCCCACTGAGCATCCCGGAGGCGAGCGGGAAGTAGGGCACGATCCCCATGTCCGCCTTGAGCGCCGCCGGGACGATCTCCGCCTCGACGGCCCGCCGGAGCAGGCTCCACTCGATCTGGGCGGCGACGAACGGAGCGACGTCCCGCTCGGTGGTGAACGCCGCCCGCGCCTCGATCTGCTCGGCGCTGACGTTCGAGCAGGCGATGCTGAGTACCTTGCCCGAGCGCACCAGCTCCTCGAAGGTCTCCATCGCCTCGCTCAGCGGCGCCTCGGCGTCGGGAAAGTGCTGGTAGTAGACGTCGATGCGGTCGGTGCCGAGGCGGTGCAGGCTGCCTTCGCACCCCTCCAGGATCCGCCGCCGCAACGCGCCGGGCGTGTACGCCTCGCCCCGCGGGCGCGGGCGCACCTTGGTCGCGATGACCGCGGCGTCGCGGCGGGAACCGAGCGCGGCGCCGAGGAACTCCTCCGACGCGCCGTCGCCGTACATCTCGGCCGTGTCGAAATGGGTGATCCCGAGATCGAGGGCCGCGTGGACGACAGCCGCGCTCTCGGCGGCACCGAGCCGGGCCCCGAAGTTGTTGCAGCCCAGCCCGACGATCGAGACGGCTGGTCCGGCACTGCCCAGCGGGCGGGTCCGCATGACGGTTCTCCTTGGTTCCGCTCGGCACCACGGCACGAGCTGGTCGACGGCGCGCCTTGACGCGGAGGCACGCCTGGGAGGCGGTCGATCGGTCAGCCGCGCGGAGCGCACGCTCCTCAGCACGCGCCGCGGATACTCAGATCGCCGTCGCCGATCGTCCCATCCGGCTCTCCGGCACCCGGTCGAGGGCCCGCGCCACCCGCCGACAGCACCGCCGAGGGCACCGGCCTCGCACACACTCGCGTCGAACTCGCGGGCGCCGTGCTCGTCGGCACCGTGCCCGCTGCCGCCGTGCCCGCTGCCGCCGTGCCCGCTGCCGCCGTGCCCGCCGACGTCGCGCCCGCCGACGTCGCGCCCGCCGACGTCGTCTGGACGGTGCCGTAGGCGCCGTCGTGGTAGACCAGCGGGGCCTCGGCCCGGCCGGTCTGGCTGTCGAGCACCTCGGCGACGACGAGATGATGGTCGCCCTCGACGGTGCGGCGCCGGATGCGGCACAGCAGCCAGACCGCGGCGTCGAGCAGCAGCGGCTCGCCGCCGGGGAGCGCCCGCCACCGCGTCGGCGGGCCGAACCGGTCAGCGCCCGGCTGCGCGAACCGGGCCGCCAGCTCATGCTGCCCTTCCGACAGCATGTGGACCATGAGCGTCTCGCTGGCCTCGAGCACGGGCGCGATGGACGACCGCACGGACAACGCCAGCGACACCAGCGGTGGGCGCTCGGACAGTGAGGCGACAGACGTCGCCGTGAACCCCACCGGACCGCGTGGCCCCGCCATCGTCACGATCGTCACGCCTGCGGCATGACGCCGGAAGGCACGCGCGAGCGCGCCCGGGTCGGCGACACTGCGGGCCGGTGACCGGCGCGGCGTCGGGTGCTGCGCGGAGACCTGCTTCGGCATAACCACACCCTTTCCCAGCGACGCCGATCTAACAACCACGGACGCCCCCGATCAGCCCGGCGGATGGCGGGCCGACGCAGCTGGCATGCTCGCGCTGTGACGGAACCGCCCCCGCCGCAACCGCCTCCGGCCAGGACGGATTCCGCGCGAGCGGACTGTCGCGGGGACCGAGAGCGCCGAACCACAGGTTGTAGATCCGGTCCCACTTCCCGCTCAGCATCATGTTCTTGAGCACACCGTTGACGAATCTGACGAACTCGTCGTCCTGGGCCTGATTCCCGCTGCGCCACAGGGCTACCCCGTAGGGCTCGTCCAGGGTCGCGGAGTCGGTCCCGAACACCCTGTCGAAGGCCGACGGGGCCACCTCGAGGTACTCGTCCTGATCGGCCATGCCGGCCAGAACGACGTCATCGGTCGCCGCGGCGTCCGCCCTGCCCTGTTGGACCGCGACGAGGCAGTCGGCGGCGCGCGGGAGCTCGATGACCGTCAGGCCGGGAATCGGTGGCCGGGACGGCGTGGCCGCCGGCGCCCCGGCGGCCGCCTCGCGCAGTTTCTCGACCGACGTGCTCTCCTGGGTGGAGCAGACGGTGAGGCCGGCGAAGTCGCCGATCGAGTGGAATCCGGCGTTCTTCGGGATGAGCAACTTGAAGCTGGACTCGAAGTACACCCCGGAGAAAAGGATGTCCGCCTTCCGCTCGCAGGTGATCGTGTAGGTCGCGATGACGAGATCCAGCCCGGACGCCGAGTCGGTCGCCGTATCCGCGTCCGGGTGTGCGGGATCGGCGTCGTCCATGATGAGAATGCCGCGCTCGCTCGTGGTGACCGCGTGGAACTTCATCCGGTCGGTGCCCGCCGGACCGAACAGCGCGGTGGCGATCTGTGCTGCTATGTCGACGTCGAAGCCCTCGATTTTGAGTGTCCGCCAGTTCATCGAACCGGCCGGGGGCACGTCGGTCGTGATCCCGACGTCCAGATAGCCGTTCCCGCCGTCGTAGATGGCTGCCATCGTCGAACCCGGGCGGAACCAGCCGGGGGAAGGCAGTGGCCCCACCGGTGGCAGGCTCGCCCGTACCGGCCGGCCATCGGCACAGACCTGTCCGGTGTCCGGCCCGGCCGGCGGCCCGGCGGGACGCGGGTCGGCCGGCGCCGCGGCTCGGTCGGTGACGGCCGGAGCCGACGGGACCGGACGCGCATCATCCGGCAGCTCCGCGCTGGTGGTCCCGCAGGCGGCGGCAGTGGCGGCGATGGCAGCCGCGGTGAGCACCGCGACGAGCCCGGCCGGCCGTCGTCGACCACGACGACGACGCGAACCGCCCGGACGACGCGACTCGCCCGGCAGGGCGGTCACTACCGGTACTCGCGGAGTCGTCGCCGCATGCCCCACACGACCAGGCCGGCCGCCACGGCCAGCAGCACGCCGGCCGCCAGCCCGAGGAAGGTCAGCGGGGTGGCGGCGGTCGACATCCGGTCGCGGAACCGCTGGGTGCTGACCTCCATCCCGCCGGCCAGCTCGTCGTCGAGCGCGCCGAAGGCGTCCGCTCCAGGGCCGGCGGTCAGCCGGGCCGCCCGTTCGAAGGAGTTCGCCCCCGAGCTGATCGCGTCGGTTCCCTCGGTACTCCCCAGCAACGACACGACCTCATTCCGGTTGGTCAGCCACGTCCGAAGGTGGCCCTCGACGGCCGGGTCGAGGACGTCCCCAGGCAGCATGCGGAGCGCCAGGACCAGGGATCCGCTGCGGCCGGGCAGTGCGCCGGGCGGCAGCCGGTCGCCGGTCGCCGCGTCGTATCCGAGGGCCTCTACCGCCGTGTCGAGGCCCTCGTCGTACTCGGTTCCGATTCCCAGGGACATCAGATCGAGGTTCTCCTCGGCCCGGGCCTGCAACGCGAAGACCCGCGCCTGCGCGAGGGTCACCATGGGCATGTAACCGTCGTCGACGCCGTGTTGGACCCGGGCCTGCTGAGCCAGCGCGCCGGCGGCGAACAGGCCACCCGCGGCCAACAGGCAGACCGTCGCGGCGAGCAGCCGGAGTTCGAACACCCGGCGGCTTCGCCGCCAGTAGTGGACCTGGAGCGCGGTGAGCCCGGCTCCTCCGCCGGCGAAGAGCAGGAGCAGCGCTGTCTCGACCGCACCGTCGGTCGCGCGCCGGAAGTCCACGTCGACGTCGCGCCCACCCAGCTCGAGCAACATGTCGACCTTGGGGATGATCTGGTCCCGTACGAGGTCCGAGGCCGCCCGCAGGTACGCCTCGGCGACCGAGTCGCCCGTCTGGCTGTTGGCCTGGCCGGCGCTCACCAGACTCGCGTACCGGGGAATCAGCTGGCCCAGTTCGGTCAGGATCTCGTCGGCGCACGCCGACCCGGACGACCCAGCCGACCCGGCGGACGGGTCGGCGTCCAGGCAGCTTCGCACACCGAGTTGCTGCAGCCGGACGACTCCTTCCCCCGCCGCCCCGATCCGCTCGTCGATCCGGGGCTCGTCTCTCATCTGCCCGTACACGGCGCGCAGCCCGGCCGCGTCGGAGGCCTGGACGTCGAAGAGGGCGTGCCTGAACACCGACGCCGCGGCGGCCGCGTCGGCACTCGACAGCTCGCCCCGAACGAACTGGGCCTCGACGACCACCTGGCCCGCACGGTCACGGGCATCGCTGACGGCAGCGTGCCGCGACAACGCCACGAAGGTCGTGAGGCCCGAGAGCAGCGCCAACCAGACGGCGACGGCCACGGCGCCCGCCGCGAGCTGGCGTGGCGTGTCAGCCCAGGATCGGATCAGGCGGACCGGACCGGTCGACCACCGGCACGGACGACCGTACGGCCACAGGTCCACCGCCCCGGCCCCCGCTTGCAGGGAAGCCACGCGCTGCGCAACACCGGTCACGATGGGCAATATATTACCTAACGGATCACCTCGACCGATGGGCGCGACGCGGGCATCGCCGTCGTTCGCAGGCCTGGCCACCCGGCTCACGGCGCTGGCCGGCCGCCCGGCCCCGATGATCCCGGTGGTCGGGCCACCCGGCAGGACGGCGGCGCTCACCCCGGTGGGCTACTACGACGACTACCTCGCGATCGCCGGGCCGACCTGGCGCAACGAGGTCGCGGCCACCCTGGGCAGTGAGATCGGTTCGTTCCGGCCGGGCCGGTCGGCGGTCCGGGTGCTGCGGACCCGGTGGTTCGTACAGATAGCCGACTTCGACCGCGCCGCGCCGCCGCACGCGACGGCCAAGGCCGCGTCCGTGGCCGGGCCGAGGTCCGGCACTACCCGTGCGACCACTTCGATCTCCACGCGGGCAAGCCGTGGCACGAGCCGGCGCTCGCCCACCAGATCTCCTTTCTCCGGCGGGCGCTGGCGCCGTCGGCCGGCCGCGCCGCGGTGGCCGCGCGCTGAGAGCAGGCCCGGGTCCGGAGCACGTAGCATCCGATCTGGCCCGGCAAGGCGGACACGTACTCGTCCCGAAGAGGATGGTTCCATGGCTGACATCGGTACTCCCGAGCTGCTCATCATCGCAGTGGTCGTCCTGGTCCTCTTCGGTTCCAAGAGGCTTCCCGACGCCGCCCGGTCCCTCGGCCGGTCCCTGCGGATCTTCAAGTCGGAGATCAGGGCGCTCGACACGGACGCGCCGGCCGCGCCGCAGGGCCCGGCACCGGTCGCAGCCGAAGTCCCGATGCCACTGAGCGTCACCTCGGCTCAGTAGCCACCGACGCTCCCCCGGCACGGGAAGAAAAGGCTCGTCCGGCGGCCGCATGAGGTCTCGCACATACGGTCGCGGCCGATCGACCGTAGCCTTGGCCTGGCCTGAACAACCACCCGACGCTACGACGAAAGGACGGCCCGTGGGTCTCCGCCTGGGCGACACCGCTCCCGACTTCACCGCCACGACCACCGACGGCGAGATCACCTTCCACGAGTGGAAGAAGGACTCGTGGGCGGTCTTCTTCAGCCACCCGGCCGACTTCACCCCCGTGTGCACCACCGAGCTGGGCCGCACCGCCGCGCTGCAGAGCGAGTTCCAGAAGCGGAACACCAAGGCTCTCGCGCTGTCCGTCGACCCGGTCGACCAGCACAACGCCTGGGCGCCGGACATCGCCGAGGTCGCCGGCAGCGCGCTCAACTTCCCGATCGTGGCCGACCCCGACCACCGCATCGCCGAGCTGTACGACATGATCCACCCGGGTGAGGGCGACACCTCCACCGTGCGTTCGGTGTTCATCATCGACCCCGCCAACAAGGTGCGGCTCTCCCTCACCTACCCGAAGTCGGTGGGCCGCAACTTCGACGAGATCATCCGCGTCATCGACGCGCTCCAGGCCACGGACGCGAACCCCATCGCGACCCCGGCCGACTGGAAGCCCGGCGACCGCGTGATCGTCGCGATCTCGGTCTCGACCGAGGACGCCAAGAAGCGGTTCCAGAACGTCGAGGAGACCAAGCCCTACCTGCGCTACGCCGACGCTCCCTGATCGATCACGTCACCGGTCTCGTCCCGCCCGATCGCGGGGCGAGGCCGGCCGCCGGCCGCGCGTCCGTCAGGCCGCGCGGCTCAGCGCGCCGCTGAGGAAGGCGAGCTGCGCCGGCACGACGGAACGCCAGTATTCGGGGGTGTGACCGCCCGGGCCGAAGTTCTGTTCGCTCGCCGCCAGGTCACGGGCGGCCTGGCGGGACACGGCGAGGAACGGGTCGGCGGCGCCGCAGTCGATTCGGTACGACACGCCCGGCACGGGTGGCGTCCCGAGGACCGGGTGGGCCGCGAAGTCGGCCCTGGAGTCGAAGGCGCCGGGGGCGCTCGCCCCGTAGGACGGCCACATCGCCGGGCTGCTCGCCGCGACCGCCACGACCAGTCCGGGATGGCGACGGGCCAGTAGCAGCGCGCCGTACCCTCCCATCGACCATCCCGTCGCCGCCAGCCGGGTAGCCCGCAGGCCCAGCCCGGCGAACCGGGGCAGCACCTCGTCAATGATCATTTTTTCGGGGTCGTCACCCGAGGCGCGGCGATGCCAGTAGGTCTCGCCGCCGTCGACGGCGACGAGGGCGAACGGCGCCACGCCCACCGCCAGGGCCGCGGTGAGATACCGGTCGAGGTTCAGCAGGCTGACCGACCGCTCGGCGTCGTCCCCCCGGCCGTGCAGGACGAGGCAGGCCGGCAGCCCGTCCCGGGACCCGCCCGGCGCGATCACCACCATGCCGACCTGCCGGCCCCTGGCCGCGCTCGCGAAGGTCACCCGTGAGACCTCCACGGGGCCGGCCGCGACCGCCGAAGCGGCCGGCGTGCCCGCACCCGCCACCGGAGTGGTCGCCGCCGAAGCCGGTGCCGCTGACGGGGACGACGCGGGCGACGCGGGCGCACCGGAGCCGTCCGAGCATCCGGCGAGGCCCCCGCCGACCGCGGTCGCCGCGAAGGCCAGCAGCACCCGCCGGCTCGGCGGCACGGCTCTCGAGGGCATGGCGGAAATCGTCCCATCCCGGTCCGGCCGCGGGGTCGGCGGTGCCGCCACGGTCAGCTGGCGACGTCCCGCACGATCACGCGGGACGCCGCGCGGCCCTCCGGTACCGGGATGAGCGGGTAGACGTGCACGGCACCGTCGCGGACCGTGAGCTCCACCTGGAGGCCCTCGGCGGCGGCCCGCTTCTGAAAACGCAGGACGTCGGGGTAGAGCAGGTCGCGGGTGCCGACGTACACCTGCGTCGGGGCGATGCCGGTGAGCCGCCCGTTCATCGGGCTGAGCCGCGGTGCGGCCGGGTCGTCGCCGTCGGCCCAGGCGCGACCGGCCTCCACCAGGCCGATGCGGGTCAGCCAGGGGTCGCGGGCCTCCGCCGCCGCGACCGCCGGGTCGCCCAGGGTGAGGTCCAGCCACGGGGAGATGAGTACCAGGCCACGTGGCTGCGGCAGCCCGTGGTCTTCCAGGGTCTGCGCGAAGCCCAGCGCCAACCCGGCGCCGGCGGAATCCCCGGCGATGGTGACCGTGGCCGGGTCCATCTCGTCGAGCAGCCGCCGGTAGACCGTGGTGAGGAACGGATACGCCTCGCGGTAGGTGTGCCCCGGCGCGAGGCCGTAGTCGGGGACGTCCACCCGCACCCCGGCGTCGGCGAGCCGGGAGACCAGCGTCCAGTGCTGTGGCGCCATGCCGTTGATGTAGGAGCCGCCGTGGATGTAGACCGCCCCCCGCGCGGCGGGCCGGCCCTTCGGGGCGACGCTGTGGCAGGGGAACCCCTCGACCTGCCGGCTGCTCACCGAGTGCCGCCGGCGCAGGGCCGGCGGCGGCGCCGACGGCCGCTTCCGCGCCGCGATCCGCCGGTGGGCCCGTTCGACGGTGGCCGTCCCCGGCTTTCTGGTCAGCCGCAGAATCGCGGCGACGGCCCTCATCTGCAAGCTGGTCATCCACGTCCCTTCTGCTGCTATTAGACCAGTCCGGACGTCTCCGCCGCGAGGGCACATCCCGGGCCGCGCACGACGCGGAGAGGCCTCCTCGACGCGGAGACCAGCGATCCCCGCGTGCGGCGCGGACCCGAGTGCCACCAGTTGTCCGTCTCGTCGGCGCAGTCCCTAGCCTGGCCATGTGACGGCAGCAACAACAGCTGATTTCTCCCGCTCCGGAACCGACCAGGCCGGTTCCGACCGGCGGCGCCCGACCGGGTCCGCGGCCGACGCGCTGCGGATGCGGCTGTGCCCGCCGATGCCCGATGACCGGGTGATCGGCTGGGTGGCCGCGCTCGCGGTCACCGCCGTCGCGGGCATCCTGCGGTTCTGGCAGCTCACCGAGCCGCGGGGCATGAAATTCGACGAGGTCTACTACACCAAGGACGCCTGGGGCCTGATGACCTCGGGCTACGAGGTGAACAGCGAGACCTGCACCGGCCCCGCCTTCGTGGTGCATCCGCCCCTGGGCAAGTGGTTCATGGCCGCCTCCGAGAAGATCTTCGGCTACACCGACTGCGCCGGCGTCGCGCACGGCAGCCCAGAGCTCGGATGGCGGTTCGCCTCGGCGCTGTTCGGCACGCTGGCGGTGCTGGTGCTCACCCGCACCGCACGGCGGATGTTCCGGTCCACCGTGCTCGGCTGCTTCGCGGGCCTGCTGCTGACCCTGGACGGGCTGGAGTTCGTCCAGAGCCGGATCGGCATCCTCGACATCTTCCTGATGACAGGGCTCGTGCTCGCGCTGGCCTGCCTGGTGCTCGACCGCGATCACGGCCGGGCCGCGCTCGCCGCGCGCGTCGCCGCGGGCGCGCCGTCCGGTGGCGCGCCGTCCGGTGGCGCGCCGTCCGGTGGCGCGCCGTCCGGTGGCGCGCCGTCCGGTGGCGCGCCGTCCGGTGGCGCGCCGTCCGGTGGCGCGCCGTCCGGTGGCGCGCCGTCCAGGGCGACCGAACGCTTCGTCCGCTACGGGCCGCGCGCCGGGCTGCGGCCCTGGCGGATCGCCGCCGGGCTGTGCCTCGGGGCGTCGATGGGCGTGAAGTGGAGCGCGCTCTACACGCTGGTCGGTCTCGCCGCACTGGCCCTGGCCTGGGATGTCGGTGCCCGGCGCACCGCGGGCGCGCGGCGGCCGGTGCGCGGGGCGCTGCGCCGCGACCTGCCGGCCTGGTCCGGCTGTTACATCCTGCTGCCGATCGTGACGTTCCTGGCCACCTGGACGGGCTGGTTCGTCACCGACGGCGGTTACAACCGGCACAGGTACGGCGACGGGTTCTTCGCCGCCTGGCACGGCTGGTGGGACTACCAGCAGGACATCCTCGACTTCCACGAGCACCTGAGCGCGCCGCACGTGGCGCAGTCCACGCCGCTGAGCTGGCTGGTGCTCGCCAGGCCGGTAGTCTACGCCTACGACAGCCCGAAGCTCGGCGAGCGGGGTTGCCAAGCCGCCGCCGGCTGCTCCCGCGAGGTGCTGGCCCTGGGCAATCCGGCGGTCTGGTGGGTCGGCACAGCCGCGCTGGTCGCGATGCTCGCGCTGTGGGTCAGCCGGCGCGACTGGCGGGCCGCCCTGGTACTCGTCGGCTTCGGCTCGTCGTTCCTGCCATGGCTGGCGTTCCCCAACCGGACGATGTTCTTCTTCTACGCCCTGCCGTCGCTGCCGTTCCTGATCCTCGGGATCACCGCGTCCGCCGGTCTCGCGCTCGGCCCCCGCGACGCGTCGGACACCCGCCGCATGATCGGGGCGTTGTCGTTCGGGCTCTACCTGGCCGCCGTCGTGCTGATGTTCGCCTACTTCTACCCGATCCTCGCCGCCCAGACGATTCCGCTGAGCTCCTGGCGCGACCGCATGTGGTTCCCCGGCTGGATCGTCGCCCCCTGAGGCCCGGATCGGCGCTCAGCCCGGAACGGGTGGCTGGCAGCCGGGGCACCAGAACAGGTTCCGGCCGGCCAGCTGCACCGTGCGCACCTCGACGGCGCAGACCAGGCAGGGATGGCCTGTTCTGCGGTACACGTAGACCTCTCCCCCGTGGTCGTCGACGCGCGGTGGGCGGCCCATCGCCTCCGGGGTGTGCGCGGGGCGCACGGTGTCGATCCGGCCCGTCCGCACCCCGTCGGCCATCAGCGCGACCAGGTCGGCCCAGATCTCGGCCCACTGGTCGCGGGTCAGCTCCCGGCCCGGTAGCAGCGGGTGGATCCCGGCGCGGAACAGCACCTCGGCCCGGTAGATGTTGCCCGGCCCGGCGACGACCTTCTGGTCCAGCAGGAGCACGGCGATCGGGGTGCGGCTGCGCTCGATCCGGCGCCAGGCCAGCGCCGGATCGGCGTCCGCGCGCAGCGGATCGGGGCCCAGCCGGTCGCGCAGCGCCTTCACCTCACCGGGTGCCAGCAGCTCGCAGACGTTCGGCCCACGCAGGTCGGCGTACCCGGTGTCGGCCGTGAGCCGCAGCCGGACGGCTCCCGTCGGCACGGGCGCCGGGCCGGGACCGAGTACGTAGGTGCCGTAGATACCCAGGTGGATGTGAAGGATCTGCTCGTCGCCGAATCCCAGCAGCAGGTGCTTGCCGTGCGCCTCGGCCTCGGTCAGCACCCGCCCGTCCAGCATGTGCGCGCCGTCGGCGAACCGGCCCTGCGGGCTCGACACGGTCACCGGCCGGCCACGGAACATCCGCTGGTGGACGGCCGCCAACCTGTGCACAGTGTGGCCTTCGGGCATAGTCGGGCGAGCATACCGACGGGCTGGTTCAAGGCCGGGCGGGTGCCGGTGGGCCAGGAGTCCGCCCAGCTCAGCTGGATGAGGAAGGTCCTCGCCTTCGGCAAGGGCGCCTTCACCCACACCCGGCATGTCTTCACCAGGAGCCGCTGACGCGGCGTTCACGGCCGAGTTGCCGCCACCGTCACACGGCTGGATCAGGTGCCGGAGTGCCGACCGGGACGTACTCCCCCTCCGCGGCCGGCTCGTCCTCCCCGTCCCCGGCCGGCCCGTCGACGGCGTCGACCGCGTCGGCGGGCGGTCGCTCGTCGACCGCGGTGGCAGCGACAGCGCCGGCCGGTCGCTCGGCGGCGTCAGTAGCGGCGGGGGCTGCGGGGGCGGGGGCGCTGGTGGGCTTCGGGGCGTGGCGGGGCAGGAAGATGCTGGAGATGAGGCCGAGCACCGTCAGGCCGACGACCCACCAGAACGTGACGCCGAAGGCATGGCCGATCTTGTCCGCGACCGTCGCGGGCAGGTCGGTGCCCTCGGCGGCGTTCAGCACCCCGCCGTCCGAGCCGGGGATCCGGCTGGTGATCGCGTGCTGGAGCTGCACCGCGAGCAGGGCGGTGGCGATCGAGCCGCCCACCCGTTGCAGGATGTTGAGCGTCGTGGTGGCCCGCGGCACGGCGGTGGGCCGCAGCGTCACGTAGGCGGCGCTCATCGCCGGCATCATCGAGGCACCGAAGCCCAGGCCGCGCACGAACAGCAGCGCCCCGAGCACGACGGTGTTGGTGTGCGCGTCCACCTGGGTGAACGCGATCGTGCCGAGCAGGCAGACGGCCATCCCGACCGGTACGACGTAGCCGGCTCCGCGGCGGTCGGCGATCCGCCCGGCGATCGGCATGCCGATCATCGCGCCGACCCCCTGCGGGACGAGCGACAGGCCGGCGGCCAGCGCGCTCTGCCCTCGGGCGATCTGGAAGTACAGCGGCAGCAGGAACATCCCGCCGAACAGGCCGGCGCCGACCATGAACGTGGTCACCCCGGCGACGGTGAAGACGCGGTCGCCGAACAGGCGGAGGTCGAGCAGCGCGCCCTCGCGGCGCAGGGCGTGCACGACGAAGCCGGCCAGCGCGACCACGCCGGCGGCGACGCTGATCTGGACCTTCAGCGAGCCGAAGCCGTCGCCCGAGCCGGCTTCGGACAGGCCGTAGACGAGGGCCGCGAGGCCGGGTGAGATCAGCAGCAGACCGGGGACGTCGAGCCGGTGATGTGACTGCCCGCGGTCGTCGCGCGGCAGCACCCGCCACGACGCGACCAGCGCGACCGCGCCGATCGGCAGGTTGACGAAGAAGATCCAGCGCCAGTCGAGGTTGTCGACGAGCAGACCGCCGATGACCGGGCCGAGGATCGGGGCGACCAGCGCCGGCACACCGACGATGTTCATGACGCGGCCGATGCGCTGCGGGCCGGCGGCGCTGGCCAGCAGGGTCATGCAGATCGGCATGATCATTCCGCCGCCGAGGCCCTGGAGCACCCGGAAGACGATCAGGCTGCCGGCCGACCAGGCGGCACCGCACAGCGCGCTGCCGGCCAGGAACAGCACCAGCGAGATGTTCCACATCCGGGTCGCGCCGAACCGCTCGACCGACCAGCCGGTCAGCGGGATGACGACGGCGAGTGCCAGCAGGTAGCCGGTGGACACCCAGGAGATCGTCGACAGCGAGGCGTTGAAGTCCCGCCCGAGGGTGTTGATGGCGACGGCCACGATCGTCGTGTCGAGGATGGCCATGATCGCGCCGAGGGTGACCGTGAGCGCGAGGCGGCGCAGCGCCGGATCGATCTCGGTGGCATCGATCTCGGTGGCATCGACCGGTGCGGAGGCTCTGGTGGTCACCGCCCCCGCTTCGTGTGCTTGATCGGACACAGGTACTCCCGGAGCGAGGCGACGGACGGCCACCGGCTCCGCCGGTGGCCTGGTCGAGGCCTAGCATCCGTCGATAGTTGAGTACTGTCAAATATATAGTTGGCAGAACTAAAGATTTACCGGCGCGCTGTCGAACAGGTACCGTCAAGGAGTGATCGAATCGGCCGCGGGAGAGGCCTGGCGCGCCATGCAGGCCCTGGTCATGGGCGGCGAGGGGCACAACCGACTGCACCAGATCTGCCAGGATGTCGAACTCACCCCGGCCGCCCTCAAGATGCTGCTGGTGCTGTCCTCCGGGGCGCGGCCCATGCGCGACCTGGTCAGCGCGTTCCGCTTCGACCCGTCCTACCTGACGAGCGTGGTGGACACCCTGGAACGCCGCGGCCTGGCCCGGCGTGAGCCCCACCCGACCGACCGGCGGGCCAAGACGGTCACGGTCACCGACGAGGGCCGACTCGTGGTGGCGCGGGCCCAGGAGCTCATGGCAGTCCCGCCAGTGTCGTTCGGCGTTCTCTCCCCCGCCGAGCACGAGCAGCTGTTCAGCCTGCTCCAGCGCGTCCTCGACGCCGAACCCGACATCCCCGACGCGCTGCGCCCCCGACCCCTCACGGCCAGGAGCGACTGACCGGCGGGGCGTCGCGCCGGGGCGCTGCCCCTGCGTACCTACGGACGATCGGTGCCAGATAGTCCGCCTGGGGGCCATCGAGAGCCACCAGATCGGCCGGAGAACGAACAAAGGCCATCTGGTCCAGCTCCGGATCGCTACCCAGTGCCGTCTCCGCGGATACGAGGGCGTCGAACTGCTCGCGCAGCAGGGACGCGGGTCTGCGCGGAGCAAGGAACAGGGCGCCGACGTCGCCGTCCTCCCCTCGAATGACCAGCCACAGCGTCAGGTCCTCGAGGGGTACGTCGATGCCGGTCTCCTCGACCAGTTCCCGAGCGGCATGTCGGCGCAGCGCGGCCACGTCGAGGGGCTCGTGGTCATCGGGCGGTTCGACGGATCCACCCGGCAGCTGCCAGCGACCGGCAGAAGCCGTCCACTGCGCCATCCGCCCTACCAGCAGGCGCTCGTCGTCGGTCGGCTGCACGACGCCGACGAACAGGAGGGATGACAGCCGCGAGCTGGCGCCGGGGAGTCGACGCAGGCCGTGGAACCGGTACGTCGTCCTCGCCCAGGCGAGGACCAGGCGGTGTGGCCCGTCCCAGTCCAGTCCGGCGCACGCCACCACCGGCCCGTCGAAAAGGCTGGGATTGGCCTGGACCGCCTCGTCCCACACGCGGTTCACGGCCAGCCGGTCCTCAGGTGACAGCCGAGGCGGGGCGGTTTCGACCAGGCGGAGCCGATGAACGTCAAGGAGCTCGATGCCGGCAGGCCGCGGGGACGGTTCGCTCACCGGACCATGCTGGCACGCCAGGAGAGAGGCGCAACGGGACGACCGGCGCGGTCACCGGGTGCCCGAGCTGTCGCGATCGGGCTGACAGGTGCCGGCCCGACCGCGACGGGTTGGTGGGTCAGAGCAGCTCAGGGTTCGACCAGCTCAGGGTCAGAGCAGCTCAGGGTCAGAGCAGCTCGAGGATGGTGGCGTTCGCCTGGCCGCCACCCTCGCACATGGTCTGCAGGCCGTAGCGGATCCCGTTGTCGCGCATGTGGTAGATCAGGGTGGTCATGAGCCGGGTGCCGGAGCCCCCGAGCGGGTGGCCGAGGGCGATCGCGCCGCCGTTCGGGTTCAGGGCCTTCGGGTCGGCGCCGATGTCGGCCAGCCAGGCGAGGGGCACGGAGGCGAACGCCTCGTTGACCTCGAAGGCACCGATGTCGTCGAGCTTCAGGCCGGACTTCGCCAGCACCTTCTGGGTGGCGGGGATCGGCGCGGTCAGCATGATCACCGGGTCGGTGCCGGCGAGGACGGCGGTGTGCACCCGGGCGACCGGGCGCAGGCCCAGCTCGGCGGCCTTCTCGCTGGTCGTCATCAGCAGCGCCGACGAGCCGTCGGAGATCTGGGACGAGTTCGCCGCGGTGATCACGCCGTCCGGCTTGAAAGCCGTCCTGAGCTGGGCGAGGCCCTCGACCGTGCCGCCGCGGCGGATGCCCTCGTCCTTGCTGGCCACGGTGCCGTCGGCCAGGGTGACCGGGATGATCTGCTCGTCGAAGCGGCCGTCGTCCTGCGCCGCCGCCGCCCGCTCGTGGGAGAGCAGCGCGAACTCGTCGAGCTGGGTCCGCGACAGGCCCCAGCGCTCCGCGATCATCTCGGCGCCGATGCCCTGGTCCGGGAAGGCGCCGTTGTAGCGGGCCAGGTACCGCTCGCCGAAGGGGACCTTGTCCATCAGGGAGGAGCCCATCGGCACCCGGGACATCGACTCGACGCCGCCGGCGACGACCACGTCGTACTGCCCCGCGATCAGCCCGGCGGCGGCGAAGTGCACCGCCTGCTGGCCCGAGCCGCACTGGCGGTCGACGGTCACGCCGGTGACGGTCTCCGGCCAGCCGGCGCCGAGCGCGGCGTTGCGGGCGATGTCGAAGGTCTGCTCGCCCACCTGGCCGACACAGCCCCACACCACGTCGTCCACCAGAGCCGGATCGACGCCGGCCCGCTCGGCGAGGCTCGCCAGCACGTGCGCCGAAAGATCCGTCGGATGCACACCTGACAGGGAACCATTGCGCTTGCCGGTCGGCGTGCGAAGGGCCTCCACGATCACCGCGTCACGCATGACAGTCGCTCCTCACAGTCGGTACAACTACTCGCCGGGTTCTCACCGAGGATCCCGCATTGAAGATCATGGCGCCCGCGATGCCGTCACGCCCGCCATCCGCGCGCAGGATCCCACCACCCGTCCGGCGCGCGCGACGTGAAGCGATCGTGACGCCCGTAGCAGCCGGCATGACGGCAAACCGCTGGAAAGTAAACGTACACTCCCTTACTCTCCGCGGCCATCCTCCGCCCGGCCGCGCCGAGCCTCCTCACCGTGCTGAACGCCTGGCTGGCACGGGGTAATCCGGGTACCGAGCTCCTCCTCGAACAGGTCGACCATCGCGCGCCACGACCGCTCGGCGGCCCGCCCGTCGTACCGGATCCCGGGGCGGGTGCCGCCGAAGGCCGGGTTCGTGAACCCGTGGGCCACTCCCCCGTGCAGGATCATCCGCCAGTCGACCCCCGCGGCGCACATCTCCCGTTCGAACGCGAGACGTTGCTCGAGCGGGACGAACGGGTCGTCGGTGCCGGCGCACACCAGCACCCGACCGGTGATGTTCCCGGCGTCCTCCGGCCGAGGCGTGGCGAGATCGGCGTGAAACGCGACGACCGCCTTGAGGTCCTCCCCGTCCCTGGCGAGGTCCAGGGCGAGGGTGCCGCCCATGCAGAATCCGACGGCCGCCACCCTGGCCGGGTCCGCCGCCTCGTGGGAACGCAGGACGTCGAGCCCGGCCCGGCCGATCGCCCGTGCCCGCGCGGGGGCGGCGCTCAGCTCGGCGAAGCGGGGGCCGAGGTCCGCGGGCGGTAACTCCCTGCCCCCGCCGTAACAGTCGAGGGCGAACGCCACGCAGCCGAGCCCGGCCACCCGCCGCGTCCAGTGCCTGACCTGGTCGCCGAGCCCCGTGCCCCCGTGGCAGAGCAGCACCGCCGGGCGGGGGCCGGACACCGTGTCGTCCAAAGCCAGCGCGCCGACCAGCCGCAGGCCCTCGTACGTGTACTCGATGTCGGCCGTGTACACGCGCCCTCCAGCTCTCGCCCGGCGCCCCGACGTCCGACCGGGTCAGGTCCGTTCGCCGTCCGGACCAGCATCCTGGCCGGTTCCGTGCGCCGCCGGGGTGAGATCCCGGGAGCAGGTCACCGTCGCGCCGCGCAGCTCGTAGCTCATCAGCCCGTCGCACCAGGTCATGTCCGGGGTTCGCGCGAGCCGGAGGTCGGGCAGGCGCATCAGCCGGTCCAGGAACACGCGGGTCTCGTTGATCGCCACCTGCGCGCCGGGGCAGCGGTGGCTGCCGTCACCGAAGCTCATGTAGGAGCCGACCGCCTTCAGCCGCCGGGCCCGGTCCGGGTCGAGTGCGTGCGGGCACTCCCCGACCGTCTCCGGGTCGACGTTCGCGGCCCGGATGCTCACGGCGAGCAGCTCGCCCTCCTTGACGGAGCCCACCCCGAGGTCGGAGTCCTGGGTCGCGCGCCGGTGCAGCATGGCGGCGACCGGCTCGAGGCGCAGGATCTCCTCGATGATCGCGGTCTGGTCGGCCTCGTCGCCCGCCGCGAACCGGGCGCGGAGCTCGTCGTCGTCGAACAGGTGCCAGGCCACCATCACGATGAACTCACGGGTGGTCACCATCCCGGCGACCGCGTAGGTCATGCACTCGATGAGGATCGCCTTGTCGGGGTAGCCCTCGTCGATCAGGTGCGAGATGACGTCGTCCCGCCGCTCCCGCCGCCGCGACCTGATCGCGGGGCGCACGTCCCGCAGGAAGAACCGCATCGCGTGGACCGCGGTCAACGCCTGGGCCCCGACGCGGATCACGGGATGCATCCCCCGCAGCCGGGTGCCGAGCAGGGTCGCCTGGATGCGCCGCGCCATCGCGACCTGGTTGCTGTCCGTCAGGCCGACGATCTCCGCCGCCACGGCGACGGCGAGCTGGTAGCTCAGCTCGTCGAGCTGCCCGCTGCCCTTCGCCCGTAACCGGGCGAGGAGCTCGTCGGACGTCCGCTCCATGACCAGGCGATGGCGGGTGCTGATGGCCTTGGGCGTGAAGAAGCGCGCGATCGCCGTCCGCCGCCGCCGGTGCTCCTCGCCGTCGAGGAAGAAGACCGGGCCGTGCTCGTCGCCGCCCACCTTCACCTGCTCGGAGCCGGCTCCGGCCTGCAGCATCGTCGCGCTGCGCAGGATGGCCCGGCCGAAGTCGAAGCTGCCGACGACGCGCGCCCCGGCATCTGCGCGCACCCGCTGCGCGGCGAGCGCCGCCGACTTGCGGTCGTCACGAGTCGGGTCCATCGGGCACTTGGGAAGTTCGGTAGTCGTCACAGCCGGCTCCAGACGGTCACGAAGAGGGGCGGAGGACACGAACGCGCGGATCACGATGGATGGCAGGGCCGGGCCCACGGCGCTCGCGTCTCGTCAGGCGCAGCGTAGCCCATTTCATGCACGGAATCTTGCACGAATACGGGCTGCGGGAACTCCCCGTCCGGCTCACCGCGGGACGGACCGGAAGGATCAGCTGGACGTCTGGAAGTAGTGGCCCTGGTCGAGGTCCTCGACGAGGCCCTGCCGGGTCGGCTTCCAGCTCAGCAGCTCGCTGGTCAGGTGGTTGGAGGCGGGGCAGTCCGCCGCGAGGAACGGGGCGAGCCAGCCGAAGTGGTCGCCGGCCCGCTCGGCGGGCACGGAGACCACCGGGACGCCGAGGCCGCGGCCGATCGCCTCCGCGACGGCGCGGATGGGCACGCCCTCCTCCGCGACCGCATGCAGCACCGAGCCGGCGGGGGCGCCGTCCACGGCGAGGCTGACTAGGTGCGCGGCGTCGAGGCGGTGGACCGCCGGCCACCGGTTCTCGCCGTCGCCGATGTAGCCGGAGACGCCGTGCTCCCGGGCGATCGCGACCAGGGTGGCGACGAAGCCGTGATCGCCGGCGCCGTGGACCGTCGGGGCGAAGCGCACGACCGAGGTCCGCACGCCCTGCTCGGCGTACGCCAGCGCCGCATGCGCACTGGCGATCCGCGGGTGGACGCCCGGGTCGGCGCTGTCCCGCTCCGTTCCGACCCGTCCGACCGTGAGCCCAAGCGTGCCCGAGGCGATGAGGAGCGGGCGGCCGCTGCCCTCGAGCGCCGCGCCGAGCGCTTCGATCGCCTGCAGGTCGGTCTGCGCCGCCTGCGCGATGCGGGAGAAGTCGTGGACGTAGGCAAGGTGGACGACTCCGTCGGACCCGGCCGCGCCGGCGCGCAGGCTGTCGGGGTCGTCGAGACCGCCGCGCAGCACCTCGGCGCCGAGCGCGCTCACGGTGGCCGCGGCGGTGTCCGAGCGGGCGAGGCCGACGACCTGGTGGCCGGCGTCGCGGAGTTCGGGGATGACAGCCGAGCCGATCCACCCGGATGCGCCGGTGACGAAGATGCGCATGAGGACCTCCAGAGGGCCGTCCGCCGCGGGGCAGACGTGATGTCACTTGATGACATGACCCTAGCAGGCCATGTCAGCGTGTGTCATCACTAGAATCGCCGCATGGGGCGATGGGAGCCGAACGCGAGCGGCCGGCTCAGCGAGGCGGCGATGGAGCTCTACGTCGAGCGCGGCTTCGAGCAGACGACCGTCGCCGAGATCGCCCAGCGGGCGGGGCTCACCGCCCGGACGTTCTTCCGCTACTTCGCCGACAAGCGCGAGGTGCTCTTCGCCGGCTCGGCCATCCTGGAGGAGCACCTGATCGCCGCGCTCGAGAGCACCCCCGCCTCCGCGTCGCCGATGGAGGCCGTCGCGGCCGCCCTCGACGCGGCGGCGACGATGCTCGGCCAGCGGCGCGAGTTCTCCCGGCGGCGCCAGTCCGTCATCGCCGCCAACGCGGAGCTGCGTGAACGCGAACTGATCAAAATGGCGTCACTGTCCGGTGCCCTCGCCGCGGGTCTGCGCCGGCGCGGCGTCGCCGACTCGGACGCCAGCCTGGCCGCGGAGGCGGGGATCGCCGTCTTCCGGGTGGCGTTCGAGCGTTGGGTCGGCGAGCCGACCGACCGGGGCCTGGCCACGATCATGCGCGAGTCGCTGGAACAGTTGAAGGCCCTCACAGCTGCCAGCTGACGGGGCGAGGCACGGCCGGCACCTCGCCGCGCTCACCCACCGTGATCTCGCTGCCAGGATTCCCGTTATTCCGTGGGTTGGCGGTCGCCGGCCCCGGTCAGCGGGCGGAGACGGCTGCCGTCGCCGGCTCGGCCGTCCGCGGCGACGACGGGCGGGGCGCCGGGAGAACGACGTCCGACTTCAGGGCCACCTCGGGCTTCGAGGCGACGTCCGGTGTCGGGGCCAGGCGGCCGGGAATGGCGATGGCGACCAGGCAGGCGACGAGGGCGGCGCTGGCGCCGATCAGGAATCCGATGTGCATACCGGCGAGGGACGGCACCTGGGCCGAGCCGAAGGTGACGGTCATGTTCGCCAGGACGACACCGATCACCGCGCTCGCGGTGGACGTCCCGATGGAGCGCATGAGGGTGTTGAGACCGTTCGCCGAGGCGCCCTCCGAGGCCGGGACGGCCTGCATGATCAGGGTGGGCATGGCGGCGTAGGCCAGACCGACACCGATGCTGGTCACAACGCTGACGAGCAGGACTCCGAGCGGGCTGCCGGTGAGGCCGATGGCGAGGAAGTAGCCGGCGGAGATCACGGCCGAGCCGGCGAGTAGCGCCACCTTCGGGCCGCGCACCGTGATCAGCCGGCCGGCGATGGGCGAGACGGCCATCATCACCAGGCCCGCGGGGGCCATCCACAGGCCGGTGGCGAGCAGCGACTGGCCGAGCCCGTGCCCGGTGGCCTTCGGCAGCTGCAGCAGCTGCGGGCCGATCAGCGACATCGTGTACATCGCGAAGCCGAGCATGACCGAGGCGAGGTTCGTCAGCAGCACGGGGCGCCGGATCGTGGTGCGCAGGTCCACCAGGGGCGCCTCGACGCGGGTCTCCCACCAGGCCCACGCCACGAGGAAGGCCGCGGCCGTTCCGCCCAGGCCGAGGGTGGTGATGCTGGTCCAGCCCCAGGTGCTGCCCTTCGACACCGCGAGCAGCAGCGCGACGAGCCCACCGGAGAGCAGGACCGCCCCGGACAGGTCGAACCGGCCCGTGCCGCGCACCGGCGACTCGGGAACGACCCGCCAGACCAGGATCATCAGCGCGACGACGGCCACGGTCGAACCCCAGAACAGCACGTGCCAGTTCGTCTGCTGGGCGATCGCGGCGGCGAGCGGCAGGCCGAGGGCGCCACCGATCCCGAGGGAGGAGCTCATCAGCGCCATCGCCGGGATCAGCCGCTTCGCCGGCAGCAGGTCACGCATGATGCTGATGCCCAGCGGGATGATCGCCAGCCCGAGGCCCTGCATCGCCCGGCCGACGACCATCGGCACGAGGGTGTCGACCAGGGCACAGACCAGGGAGCCGAAGCCGAGCAGGAACCCGGAGACGAACAGCATGCGCCGCTTGCCGTAGAGGTCACCGAGCCGGCCGAACACCGGGTTCGCGACCGACGCGGCGAGCAGGGTCGCCGTGATCACCCAGGACGCGTCCGACGCGTTCGTGTGCAGCAGCGACGGCAGTACCGGGATCAGCGGCACCATCAGGGTCTGCGTCATCGCGACGACGATGCCCACGGCGCCCAGGACGGCGATGATCGCGTTGACGGGCAGTGCGCCGTCCGCCCGGTGGGCGGTGGCCGAGTCGTTGTGGCCGGTGTTCTCGATGGAGGCCATGCCTCCTCCCAACATTCGTTGCACGATACAAATATATGTATCATGCATATGAAGCGAATGTCAGTGCATGACCGGGCGGCGTCGGTCACACTCCGCACAGCGACGCCCGTTCCAGCCCACGGGGCGCGACGGCCCGGAACCCGGACCGACCCCGACCCCGGGCCGGCCGACAGCGGGAGCCGATCCGACAGCGGGGCAGACGCCCCGCCGGCCACCCCGGCGCGGACTCCCCTACGCCAGAGCGGACACGCCCACACGGCCGCGGCCGGACGCCGGGAGCCCATCCCATCGGCCCGGGAGCAGCCAGGCGTTGCGGTCCACCCACATTGGTGGCATTATGCTGTCACTAAATATTCCCAATCGGGATAGGTGACATATATGGAAAGCACCCGACAGGAGTCGTCACGATGACATTCGCCGGTGACCCGGACACTCGACCGGTGCTCGCGACGCCCGCGCAGATCCTCGCCGAGGAGACCCTCCTCCAACTGCTCGACGACCCTGCCCTGAAGAACGTGCGGGCGGAGCTTTACGCCGAGCTGGCGGCGACACCCAGGGGGCAGACGAAGTCGGGCGCGGCCACCCTTGACGAGGCGATGTCGCAGTGGACGAATTCGCTCGTCATGGCCGAGATCGGGAACTTTCTGCCGACCCCCGCGCCGGTGTGGGGAACGGATGACACGCCGCGTGAATGGCTCGGCCACACGCTTCCCGGTGTCGGAACCTCGGGAGACAATCCCGACGCGCTCTACCGCACCACCTTCCTCGAGGGAGACCGGCGCTACGAGGTCGTCGGCCAGTTCGACCTGGCGCGGCGGCCCGCGCAGCTCAACATCGAGCTGCACCGGGGAAACAAGGTCAGTCCCCCGCCGATCGATCTCAACAAGTCGGACCTGACGCCGCTCGCCAGCATCACCGACCGTGATCTGCAGATCGCCGCCGACGGGTCGTTCCGCATCACCATCGGCCCGGAACCGGAGAGCCCGGTGCACCTGCTGTCGGCTCCGGGCAGGCTGACCCTCGGTTCCCGCGACATGCTCGCCGACTGGGATCAGCGCCCGTCCCGCATGGAGCTGCGCCCGCTCGACGACGTGCCGCCCGGCACCTTCGATCCCGAGGAGATCGGGAAGGCCGCCCTCCGCGATCTTCCGCCCTACGTCCGCTTCTGGGCGAAGTTCCCGGAACTCTGGTTCGGCGGCCTCAAGGGCAACAAGATCACGCCCGCTCAGGGCCGCAACGGCAGCATGGCGGGCTTCATGGCGGCGCTCAGCTGGGACCTCGCCGCGGACCAGGCCATCATCGTCACCACCGATCCGATCGGTGCCGCCTACACCGGCTTCCAGATGATGGACCCCTGGATGATCAGCGCGAACGGCAAGCAGGCCCAGGTTTCCCTCAACCGGGGCCAGACCGCGCCGAATCCGGACGGCACCTTCACCTTCGTGCTGTCACACGAGGACCCCGGCGTCGCCAACTGGCTCGACACGACCGGTCTCGCCGAAGGACTCGGGCTGATCCGGTGGCAGGCGGCGCCGGCCGGCGCAACGATCGACACGAGCACCCTCGTGCGCGAGTTCAAGGTCGTCTCGCTCTCCGAGGTGGACGCGTTGCCGGATCTCCCCCGCGTCACGCCCGAGCAGCGCGCGGCGCAGCTGGCCGCGCGGGTCGAGGGATACAACAAGCGGACCCTGTAGGGCCGGCGAATCCCGCCGGCCGGATTCGGCTTCCTACACATCCGGACCGCGGTATCCGGAATGCGGGCGCCGCCGCCGGCCGATGCCGGGGGCCCACCCAGGCCCCCGGCTCCGCCACCTCGCCCGGCGAAGATCCGCATCAAGGCGGCATCCTCGTCAGGCGTCGTCGGGCCTCGTCAGGCGCGGAACTCCTCCGGGCGAACAGGGGACGCGGCGGCCAGCGCCTCGATGGCGGCCGCGGCCCCGAGGTCCTTGCCGTACACCGGCGTGCCGGGCTGCTGACGCCATGATTCCTCCAACGGGCCACCGTCGACCGGGTCGAAGCCCAGGTGGTCGACCAGGTCGAAGACCGTCTGCTTCCCCGGCCCGCCCGCGCCCGCGACCGGCAGCGCGATGCGGCCCTCGGCGCCCTTCGGCCGGCCGGACTCCAGCAGGTGCTTCCACCAGATCCCGTTGAACACCTTTATCACCGGTGAGCCGATCTGCTCGGCGACCCACACGCTCTCCGGGGTGCCCGCCTCGATCGCGGCGATGAGTCCGTCCCGTTGCTGCGGGTAGTAGTTGTTCGTCTCGATCACCGGGGCTCCGGGCTTCGCGCCCTTGAGAATCCCCGCCGCAAGATCCGGGACGCGCTTCTGCGGGATGCTGATGATGACGAGATCCGCGCCGTCGGCGGCTTCCGACGCCCAGACAGCCGTCGCCCCGGTCTCCTGAGCGAGGTCGGCCAGGGTCTCCGGATCCCGGGAGTTGGCCACCCGCACCTGATGGCCCAGCGCGGCCAGCCGCCGCGTCAGCGTCCCACCGATCTGACCTGCCCCGATAATCCCGATCTGCATTGTTGGACCCCTCCGACAGCTCGAACACCGCGCCTCGACCGGCGGCCGCTGCAACCTCGCCCGCGGGCGGCGTGTTCCCGTTCACGCGCCAACGAGTTACCGGCGGCGGCGTTCTCCCGACCGGCGCTGATCCTGCTGCCACGGGGCACCGGTGCGGCGGGGTCAGAACCGCCAGCGGGTGGCGCCACCCGGCTCGACAGTCCGCAGCGCGGTGGCGGTCGTCGGTCCGACCTGGTACACGAACCAGGGTGGCGGGCCGGCCGAGGGAGCGCTGAACTCGGCCGTGAGGGCCTGTCCCGACTCGTCCACCCGGGCCGGCCAGCCCTCGGCGGCCCAGCGTTCGGCCATCGCCGCCACGGTCACCGGATCGGTGACCCGGCTCGCCCGCCCCTCGAGCACGACATCGAACTCGGCGGTGGCCACGCTCAGCGCGCAGCGCGGATCGCGCGCGAGGTTCCTGGCCTTACGGGTGCGCTCCCCCGTCTCGAACCAGAAGCAGCCGTCGGCGAACAGGGCACCGATGCCCGTGACGTGCGGGGCGCCGTCCGGATTGATCGTGGTCAGCCAGCAGGTATGCCGGTCGGGTCCGCCGGAGCCGGGGGCCTGGGTGATCCCGGCGTCGAGGCGGGCCTGGACGGATGCCCAGTCCAGCAGCGGGAGGTCGTAGAGGTCGGCAAGGTTGGTTGCGTCCATGGACACATGGACCGCGCCCGGCCCCGAAACTCATCGCTTACGTTCCAGGCCGGCCGTTCCAGGCCCGCCATCCCCGACCGGCCGCTCCAGACCCGTCGTTTCAGACCCGCTGCTCCAGACCGGTCACCCACGCGGGCGAGCGCCCGGCAGGGAGTCCGTGACCTTCAGTGATCTGCGCGTCGCCGACGCCCGAGCGACACCGGCAGTTTGGTCAGGTTAGGCTTACCTTCATTCAAAGTCTCCGGCGGCCCGGCCGGCGACGAAGGAGGTCAGGACCATGGCCACGACTGGTCGCACCCGGCCCGTTCGAACGCAGGCGGTTCTCGCCATCCAGGAGAAGCGTTGGATCAACCCCGGCATCGTCCGCGTCGTCCTCGGCGGCCCCGGATTCGATGCCTACAACGACAACGCGTTCACCGACAAGTACGTGAAGATCTTCTTCGCCGATCCGGCGCACGGCCTGGAGCCACCGTACGACCTCGCCGCGCTGCGGGCCGAGCACCCGGAGAAGCTGCCCGCGACCCGGACCTACACCGTCCGCTGGGCCGACCCCGACACCCGCCGGCTGGCCATCGACTTCATCGTGCACGGTGACGAGGGCATCGCCGGGCCCTGGGCCGCGGGCGCCGAGGTCGGCGACCTGCTCGTCCTCAGCGGCGCCGGAGGCGCCTACCGCCCGGACCCGGCCGCCGACTGGCACCTGCTGGCCGGCGACGAGACCGTGATCCCCTCCACCACCTCAGCCCTGGCCGCGATGCCCGCCGAGGCGACGGGAGCGGTGATCCTGCTCGTCGACTCCGCGAAGTACGAGATCCCCATCCCCCGGCCCGACGGTGTCAACCTGCGCTGGCTGCACCGGGAGACGGCGGTGGCGGACGTCGACCCACTCGTCGACGCGCTGCGCGAGCTGCCCTGGCCCACCGGAACGCCACAGGTGTTCGTGCACGGCGAGCGAGGCACCGTCAAAGCCGCCCGACGCCTGCTCACCGTGGATCGCGGGGTGCCCCGCGAACGGCTCTCGATCTCCGCGTACTGGGCCGCCGGCCGCACCGAGGACCGGTTCCAGGCCGAGAAGCGCGAGCCCATCGGCCAGATCTAGCGCCGATCTGAAGCCGCGTCCACGAAGATCGGCTCTGCGGCGCGGACGCGCCAGGCAGGTTCCGGCGCCGGCCGAGCAGACATGGCGATCGGCAGCAGTACGGACTCTCAACGGCTGATTACCGTCAGCAGGTGCGACGGGCGCGGGGTCCGAGGGCCGCCGCGCGGTACGGCGGCGGCTGTCACAGCCGCCTCAGCCTGGGTGCACCATGCCCGGCAGGGAACCCTCGCGGTCCGGGTTCGGGTGCGGTCGGGGTCAGAAGGGCGGTTGTTTGTCGTGGGTGATGTTCCACCCCGAGGTGGTCTTTCCCGATGATTCATCGCCGCCCTCTCCCGCCGCACCGGAGTTGTACCGCGGTTCGACATATGAATGCGGACGGGTGACGAGCGTCGCGCCGAACGGGCCCGTCCAGAAAAACATTCCCTTCTCCGACCATGTCAGCCGCCAACGGCCGGAGTGGTCAAGCCCTACATTTGGAACCCACTGCAATCAGGTGCTCTACCTGCGGTTCTTGCTTCCAAGATAATCGATGGCCTGTCGGTTCACCGATCGTGATTTCGCTGCCGGACCGTCGACGCAGGGCCGAAGATCGAGAGCTTGACCGCCGCGCGCCGCGAGCGCCCTCACGATTCCGCGGCGCCACACCTATCTCGCCCTGGGTGGCGAGACCGAGCCGCCGATCGGACTACTTGCGCGCGATAGTACCGCAATGGTAACGTCGCTTCCGAGTCACTATCACGCGCTAGCGACGTGACATACAGGGCGAGGTGGGCACTTTGGATCATTCGACGCCAGTCATGGATGAGGAATGCGCGGCCGCGTGGCGACTTATTCTCGACAAGTACTTCGGTGGAGCAGCCGGAAGGATAGACATCACCGAAGACATCATTCCCAAAGCGCGTGCCCACAAAATGCCGAGCCGCGAAATGCTACTCGAAGCATTCCCCTTTACCGAGGAGGAGCACACGATCCCAGGGCCAGAATCAGAGATCACCATCTCTGTTTTCACACCCATTGATCACGGCGACACTGGCCCGGGAATTTTCTGGATTCATGGTGGCGGAATGGTCACTGGCGACCGTTTCGGGATTGTTCCGGCGCTTCGGCTTGCGATGGCGACCGCCGCCGTCGTTGTTTCCGTCGAATATCGGCTCGCTCCTGAGTATCCCGACCCCGCGCCCGTGGACGACTGCTACGCCGCTCTGCTCTGGACCTTTGATCATGCTGACGAACTCGGGATCGACGCCAGTACGCTCGTCCTCGCTGGCGGCAGCGCCGGCGGTGGCATTGCTGCTGGCACAGCACTTCGCATGCGGGACAACGGCGGGCCGAGCATCGCCGGATTGCTGTTGTCGTGCCCGATGCTCGACGACCGGATGCACACTGCCTCAGCCCACATGACCGGCGTACTCCCCTGGAGCCGTACCAGTAACGAGACCGGGTGGCGTATGCTGCTGGGGGATCGTGCCGGCACCGACAATGTATCCATCTACGCTGCGCCCGGCCGAGCGACCGACCTGTCCGGGCTCCCTCCAACCTTCATCGACGTCGGCACCGTCGATCTCTTCCGCGACGAGGACGTTGCCTTTGCCTCAACGATCTGGGCGTGCGGCGGCGATGCGGAGATCCATGTCTGGCCCGGCGGATTTCACGGCTATGAGGACTGCGCGCCCAACGCCCCGCTCGCCGTAGACACTCTCGTAGCCCGCGAACGCTGGTTGGCCCGAGTCCTCAGTCGTGCCCGTAGCCACGCCACCTAGGCCAACAGCCTTTAGGAACCTCCAGGTTTCCGCGACATGGCCGGAGGACAGGCTTGCGGCCTTAATTTCGACAGGAGTTCCGGACACTGCTGCCGGATACCGAAGAGGGATCGCCCGTTTCAGCGCTCGTCACAGGCACCGCCACGGCGGGCGCTCCTGGTGCCGGCGGCGGTGTCACCGCCGCCGGCACCATTAACCGCGTTGAAATCGCGAAACCCCTGATCGCGACAAGTGCGGCAGCCTCATTTGACGGTGCTGACCCGTCTCAGGAGCGGGCCAGCTCCCGCTCGCCTTCGGGCCGGTCGACCTCGTCTTCAGGCCGGTCGACCTCGAAGGAGCCGGTGCCCACACTGTGGGGGACGGCCTCGTCGGCTGGTTCGACCGAGACTCGCGGAGTGATGCGGTCCAGCCATTTCGGGAGGTACCAGTTGGCCTTGCCGACAAGGTGCATCAGCGACGGTACGAGCATTGTCCTGAGAACGAAAGCGTCGATGAACACGGCGGCGGCGAGGCCGGTACCGAAGATCTTGATCGGCCGGCCCGGGCTGACCACGAAGCCGAGGAAGACGGCAATCATGATGATGGCGGCGGCGGTGATGATGCCGCCGGTCTCGCCCTGCCCGATGGTCACCGATCGCTTGTTGTCGCGGGTGTGTACCCATTCCTCATGCATGCGACTGACCAGGAACACCTGGTAGTCCATCGACAGGCCGAACAGGATGGCGAACAGCATGACCGGGATCCAGGCGTCGATCGGTCCGCCTGGTCCGGCGCCCATGCTGTCGGAGAGCCAGCCGTACTGGAAGATCGCCACAACCAGACCGAACGAACCGGCCGCTGCCAGCAGGTTCATCACCGCGGCGGTCAGCGGGATGACCAGGCTCCGGAACGCGATGAGCAGCAGGACGAACGACAGGCCGACCACGACCGCGATGAACAGCGGCATCTTCCGGGCGAGCACCGCGGCGAAGTCGACGTTGATCGCCGTGTCACCGTATGTGTAGATGTGGTTGGCCGTGCCGTCGTACAGCGGCGGCAGGGTGGTCGAGCGCAGGTGCCGGACCAGCTCGTAGGTCTTCTCCGACTGCGGTGACGTGGTCGTCTTGAACGTCACGAAGGCGACGTTCTCAGCGAGCGGAACCGTGCCCAGGCTGCCCGGGTCGATGCCCGGGACAGCGGACAGCGTCTTTGCCACGCGCTGCAGGTAGGCCTGGTCCGAGGCGCCCGGGCCGCTCACAACGGCTTCCAGAGCGGAGTTGTAGCCGACGCCGAAATCGGAGGCGATCAGGTCGTAACCGTCGCGGGTCGTGGAGCTCTTCGGGTCGCTGCCCTGATCGCTGGCGCCCAGCTCCATCGAGAAGAACGGCAGCGCGATCGCGACCATGATCGCGCCCGAGACGATCGCGCCGACGGCGGGGCGCCCAGCGACGAACCGCGACCACCGGGCCCAGCCCCCCACCGGACGGTCATCGATGAACTCACCGGCCCGCACCGCCGCCCGCTGCCGGCGGGGCAGCACCTTCAGGCCGAAGATGGCCAGCAATGCGGGCAGCAGCGTCAGCGAGGCAATCATGGTGAAGCCGACCGCGAGCGCGGTCGCCACCGCCATACCGTTGAAGAAGCTCACCCCGAGCGCGATCAGGCCGAGGATGGCGATGCACACGGTCGTACCGGCGAACAGCACCGCCCGGCCGGAGGTGTTGAGCGCGTTCACGATCGAATCCGCGACGGGCATGCCGCGCCGCAGGTTGCGGCGATGCCGCGTGAGGATGAACAGCGCGTAGTCGACGCCGACGCCGATCACCATCAGCTCGGCCAGGTACGGGGTGATGTTGGAGACGTTGATGGCGTGGCTGAGGATGTAGATCACGCCGAGGCCGCTGACGAGCGCGGCCACCGCGCTGGCCAGCGGCAGCACCGTGGCGGCCACGGTGCGGAAGACCAACGCCAGGATGATGAGGGCGGCCGCGAATCCGATGAACACCGACGAGCCCGAGCCGTCGCTCTGCCCGATGCCGGTGAAGGCGTTACCGGTGAACTCGACCTGCAGCGAATCGCTGCGCAGCGTCTTCAGCTGATCAAAAACGTTCTTGAACAGCTCGGCGTCGTAGTAGTCGTTCTCCCAGGTGATGGTGACCAGGGCCGTGGTGGAGCCGCGCGCGGTGTTGAGCAGCTGCGGGTTTCCCGGAGCTGCGACATCGCTCTTCGCGCAGTCGATCGACTCCCACGGCGACGCGATCAGCGCCACGTGGTTGCCTGAAGCGCACACCTCGGCCAGGGCCGGCTTCAGCTTCGCGGGCGGCTGGGTGAGCGTTCCACTCTCGCTCTTGATCACAACCGTGCCCGGGGCGCCGTTCTGATTGTTCAGGCCGGCATCCTCGAGGAGCTTCGCGACGGACGCGGTCTCGGTGTGCGGGAGGCTGAACGTGTCCTTGTACGAGGCCCCGCCCATCGCCCCGGCGATCCCCTGCACCGCGACGATGAAGACAATCCAGCCGGCGACGACGAACCATCGGCGACGGACAGCGAGTTCAGCGATCCGTTTCATCAATTCTCCTGCTCGATGTCGGGTAGCCGGCGAACGTCCTGGCATCAACGATCAAGTCCGAGTCGATCTCAGCTTCTCGCACATACTTCCAGACAGCCGTGGCCTGCGATTTGGGTGGCGCCGGCAGGGGCCCTGTCCGTAGTCGGCCTGCTACTCGGCAGCCGGCACGTCATCCCGAACGGCGGACCTGTGGAGGCTCCGTGCTCGGCACGTGCTCGGCACGGCGACCGCCCGTGTCTGCGAGCTGCAAGCCTGGTGACCCTCCGCGGATGTGTTTCGACGCACCGGGACCAGCGGTGCCTCATGGGGCGGCGTCGCGCAGGGCTGGGGCGAGCTCACGCCATTCACGGTCTGGCAGCACGGTCGGGTCGACGGTGAGGACCTGGACACAGACGTGGTTGGCGCCGGCGTGGAGGTGCTGGCGTACCCGGTCCCGGATTGTCCCGGCGTCGCCGTAGGCGACGATCGCGTCGACCAGCCGGCGGCTCGGGCCGCCGACGAGGTCGTCATCACCGAAGCCCAACCGCCGCATGTTCGCCTCCTGGTGGGGTGCCGCGGAGACGTAGCCGGCGACGTGCGCCGCGGCGACCTGGCGGGCCCGGTCGACATCGGTGTCCAGGACGACGGCCTGCTCGACCCCGAGGAACGCCTCGGGACCCATGATCTCGCGGGCCCGCCGGGTGTGTTCGACGGGCACGAAGTACGGGTGTGCCCCCCATGTCCGTTCGGCCGCCAGCGACAGCATCTTCGGGCCGAGCGCGGCCAGCACCCGGCGCACGGCCGGCCGCGGCGACGGGCTGTGGGCGGGGACGGCGTCCATGGCCGCCAGGTAGGCACCCATGGTCGACACGGCTCGACCCAGGCCCGGTACGGGGTATCCGTCCAGCAGGTGGGTGGTGTCGTCAACCCGGTGTCCCCCGAGGCCGAGAAGGTAGCGTCCCGGGAACGTCTCGCCGAGCGCGCGGGCCGCGCCCGCCAGGGCGATCGGGTCACGGAACGAGATGTTCGCGATGCCGGACGCGACGGTGACCCGCCGGGTGGCCGACAGCAGCAGCCACGCCTGGCTCACCGCGTCCCGACCGAATCCCTCGCCGTACCAGATCGCGCCGTAGCCCAGTTCCTCGATCTCCGCTGCGGCCTCCCGCACCCGGCTGGAGGGCTGGCCGTCGAAGGCGAACGTCCAGACACCGACGTGGCCGAGCGGGTGTCCCAGGTCCTCTGTCACCGTGCTCCTTCGAGCCTCTCATCATCCGGACAGGCTGTCCGGTTCGGTCCGGCTACGATACGGACACGATGTCCGGTTGTCCATGTGGGCACGTGAGAGGAGAAGGCCGGCAGTGGTTGGACGAGCGCCCGCAGAGCGCCCCCCACGCACCGACGCCCGGCGCAACCGGGAGCGCCTGCTCGTGGTCGCCCGCGAGGCGTTCGACGAGGCCGGACCCGACGCGTCTCTTGTCGAGATCGCCCGCCGGGCCGGGGTCGGGCAGGGAACCCTCTACCGGCACTTCCCGACCCGGGCCGCGCTGCTCAGCGCCGTTCTCGCCGACCGGATCGAGACACTTCGCAGACAGGCGGCGGAGCTGTCAGCCGCCCTCTCCACCGACGAGGCGCTGGCGGCCTGGCTGCACCTGTTCCTCGTCCACGCACGTGTCAACCAGGGCCTGGCCGGCGCGTTCATGACCGAGGGACCCGAGACGGCCGCCGACTGCCATCAGACAATCACCGCCGCCGCGGCCGACCTTCTGGGCCGCGCCCAGCGGACGGGGACCGCCCGCCCCGACCTGAGCCCGGATGATCTGATCCAGATCGTCGTCGGCATCGCGCTGGCGACCGCCCGCGACGGCGACGCCGACCAGGCCGACCGGCTACTCACGCTCGTCCTGGACGCCGTCCACCGGACAGGGCCCGTCGCATAGGCCGGGACGCCTCTGATCAGGTTCACGCAGGACGACGGTGCCGGTCCACAGGAGGCCACGAAAAATGCCGGCTGGCCGTGTCGATCCGCGGCGGGGCCGTTCGACCTGGTGGTGAGAGGGTCGAACGGCGACCTCGGGAAAGGGAGATCGATGATGGCGAAGTACATGCTGATCATGCGTGGCACGGACGAGTCCCTCGCGAAGATGATGGACACGCCTTTCGAGGAGATGCTCGAGGTCGTGGGCCGCTTCAACGAGGAGTTGATCCGGGCTGGTGTGCTCGTCGCCGCCGAGGGGCTGGACGACCCGTCCCAGGGCGTGGTGGTCGACTACAGCAGTGAGACGCCGGTGGTCACCGACGGTCCGTACGGCGAGACCAAGGAGCTGTTCGGCGGCTTCTACATCATCGAGGTCGCCTCGAAGGAGGAGGCTGTCGAGTGGGCGAAGCGGATGCCCGCGATCAACGGTTCGAAGTGCGAGATCCGCCGCGTGCCGGGCATCGACGAGTTCCCGCAGGACAACGAGTGGGTCGTCAGGGAGCGGGCGTGGCGCGAGCGGACCGGCCAGCTCTGATGCCCGCGGGCACCGGCGGCCCGCCGAGCGCCGAGCCGGCGCGGCGGGCCGTCGAGGCCGTCTGGCGGATCGAGTCCGCCCGGATCGTCGGCGCACTCGCCCGCTACACCGGCGACTTCGCGCTCGCCGAGGACGTCGCCCAGGAGGCGGTGGCCGAGGCGCTCGTCTCCTGGTCACGGGACGGCGAGCCGGCGAACCCGGTGGGCTGGCTCCTGACGACCGCGCGACGGCGCGCCGTCGACAGTTTCCGCCGCCGGGCGGCGCTCGACGAGCGGTACGCCATGGTCGCCGGGCAGCTCGCCGAGGGTGAGGCCGTCTCGGGCGGCCTGGCCCCGGCGGCCCGGTCGGACGATCTGCCGTGGGACCCCGACCGGATCGACGACGACATCCTGGCGCTGATGTTCGTGGCGTGTCATCCGGTGCTGTCGGCCGAGGCCCGGGTGGCGTTGACCCTGCGAGCGGTCGGCGGATTGTCCAGCGAGGAGATCGCCCGGGCGTTCCTGGTGCCCGTGCCGACGATCCAGGCGCGGATCACGCGGGCGAAGAAGACCCTCGCCGCGGCCCGGGTGGCGTTCGAGCTGCCGCCGGCGGCGGAACGGCGCGGGCGGCTCTCCGACGTCCTGAGTGTGCTTTACGTGATCTTCACCGAGGGTTCGACGGCGACGTCCGGTGACGACCTGCTGCGGCCCGATCTGGCCTACGAGGCGATCCGGCTGGGACGGACGCTGGCCGCGCTGTTGCCCGACGAGCCGGAGGCGCACGGGCTGCTCGCCCTGTGCGAGCTGACGGCCGCGCGCTTCGCGGCGCGCACCGGGCCCGACGGCGAGGCGGTGCTCCTGGAGGACCAGGACCGGCGGCGGTGGGACAGGTCGGCGATCCGCCGCGGCGTGGCCGCGATCGGCCGGGCCGCGTCGCTCGGGCACGGCCTCGGGCCGTACGGCCTGCAGGCGGCGATCGCTGCCTGCCACGCGTCGGCACCCTCGGTGGCGGAGACCGACTGGGAGCGGATCGTGCTCCTCTACGAGGCGCTCGGCCGGGTGGCTCCCTCCCCCGTCGTCGAGCTCAACCGCGCCGTCGCCGTGGCGATGGCGGCCGGGCCGCGGGAGGCGCTGTCCATCGTGGACGATCTCGTCGCCGCCGGCCGGTTGTCGGGCTCGCACCTGCTCCCGAGCGTGCGCGGCGAGCTGCTCTCCCGGCTCGGCCGGACGTCCGAGGCCCGGGCCGAGCTGGAACTCGCCGCGCGGCTGTGCCGCAACGTCCGCGAGCGTTCGGTGCTCCTGCGCAAGGCAGCCGCGCTGGCGTGACGCCCTCGCCGGGTTCAGCGCCGGATCGCCGGGATCACCACCAGGTCGCCGGGATCACCACCGGTCGCGGTGCAGGACGGTCTCCAACGGCTCCCGCGCGGCCGGGCGGAACGTCGTGCCGATGGTGTGGGCGACCGGGATCAGCGCCCCCTGGCTGTACCCGGGCGGGATGCCGAGCAGCTCGGCGACCTCTCGCGAGTAACCGAGGTGCAGCGACGTCCACGCGGTGCCGAGGCCGCGCAGGCGGGCGGCGAGCATGAAGCTCCAGACGGCGGGCAGCAGGGAACCCCAGAACCCGGCCTGGACCTGCGGCGGGATCTGCGTGACGTCACCCTCGAGGCAGGGGATCAGCAGGACGGGAACCCGGTGCATGTTCTCGGCGAGGTAGCGGGCCGAGTCGCTGACCCGGGCCTGCGTCGCCGCGCGCTCGCCCTCGTACCCCGCGGCGGACGCCCCGCCGGCGGCCAGGTAGGCGGTCGCGCCCTTCCGGTAGTACCCGGCGATGCCGGCGCGCAGCTCGGGGTCGGTCACCACGATCCAGTGCCAGCCCTGCCGGTTCGAGCCGCTCGGCGCCTGCAGCGCGATCCGCAGGCACTCCTCGATCAGTTCGGGTGCGACCGGGCGGTCCAGGTCCAGCCGCTTGCGGACGCTGCGGGTCGTGGTCAGCAGTTCCTCTGGGGTCAGCTCAGGTACGGCCACCGGGTCATCCTCCCACTGCCGGCCGCCGGCGGGGGCCGCCACGGGCTCCTCACCCGGCTTCCCGGAATCACCGGACGGGGGCGTGGGACGTCACGCCTTGTAGGCGAGGCCGCCGTAGATGCTGACCGCGGCGTCGGTCAGGTCGGCGGGCACCGCGCCGTCCGGCCGCCAGCGGTGGACGACCTGCAGGCCCGGTTCGAGCAGCTCCAGCCCGTCGAAGAACCGCTCGACCTGCGCGCGGTCACGCAGGTGCATGGGGACACCGCGGCTCAGGTAGGTCTCCTGCACCGCCAGCATCGCCGGGTCGAAGTCGGCCGTCAGATGGGTGAGCGCGACGTAGCTGCCGGACGGCAGGGCGTCGACGAGACGCCGGATGATGCCGTACGGGTCGTCGGAGTCGGGGATGAAGTGGAAGACCGCGATGAGGGAGAGGGCGACCGGCCGGGTGAGGTCGAGGGTCTCCTTCAGCTCCTGGGCGCCGAGGATGTGGTCGATGTCGCGCACGTCGGAGTGCAGGTAGGACGTGCGGCCCTCGGGGGTGCTGGTGAGCAGGGCACGGGCGTGGGCGAGGACGATCGGGTCGTTGTCGGTGTAGACGACCCTGGTCTCCGGCGCGATCTCCTGGGCGACCTCGTGCAGGTTCGGCGAGGTCGGGATGCCCGTGCCGATGTCCAGGAACTGGCGGATGCCCAGCTCACCGGTGAGATGACGGGTCGCCCGGGTCATGAACGTCCGGTTCTGCCGGACGACGATCCGGGAGTTCGGGAAGACGGCGATGGTCTGTTCCGCCGCCTCCCGATCGGCCGGGAAATTGTCCTTTCCGCCGAGGAAATAGTCGTACATCCTCGCCGCGTGCGGGACGTCCGTTCTGAGCTCGACGGGGTCCAGCCGGTCCATCAGGGTCTTCCACTGATGGCCACCTGTCGGATCGTCGGTCATGCCCACCCCTCGGCGTCACTGGTGCCGCCCCCGCCGACAAGCCGATGACCTGCGACGGACGCGGGCGCCAGGGCGGAGCACGGAAGTTCTGTCACCGAATTATGGTGTTTCGTCCGCGGAGCGTCGCAGCGGGCACGAGTGGCGTCCGCCACCGGATCGGCCCGGACACGCTGCCGACCCGGGGCCGCGGACCTCGTGACAGCCGGTGAGATCAGGTGCCGGCTCCGCCGGTCAGGGGCTGATCAGTGGTCGGAAGGCTGCCTGCACCTGGGAGTCGGAGGGGGTGACGGACCTCGTCGGACTGTAGCCGTAGACCAGATACGGGCAGCTGGTCCCGCCGATCTCCACTCTGGTGTCGGCCAGGAGCTGTCCGGTCCGTAACTCGTAAACGCGGACGGGTATCGCCACCCGGTGAAACGTCACGTTCCCGCTGGTGTATCGGCAGGTCTCGACCGCTGCTCCGAGTTCGGACGCGCCGACGCAGAGAACCCGCGTGGCAGTGGCGACGTCATCGGTCTTCCACTCGGCGGGGAGCTTGCTGGTGTATTGCGTGTCGCCGACTGTCAGTGCTCGATTCGGCCCGGCGGGAGCGGCGGAGAACGGTACCGGAGCGGCGCAGTACCTCGGTTGAGCGGAACCCGACGGCCGCAGCAGATTCCGCAGGTTCGCCAGCTCGACCGCCCGCTCGTGGGCGATCCTCGCCTCCTCGATCTTCTGGGCGGCCTGCCGCACCCCCTCCCGGGCCGCGGGCGCGAGCTCGTGGTCGGGGTACTCGTCGAGCAGCTGCTGGTAGCTCGCCCGCGCGTGCTCCCAGTCCGCGGCCGCCAGCAGACGGCTGCCGCAGTCGGCCAGCGCCGCGGGCGCTATCCGCGGGACGGCCCGGCGGGCGCGGTCCAGCTCGCCGCCATCGGACGGCCGCTCGGCGAGCCAGGTGGCGATCCGCACGGTGATGCAGGGATCCTCGGTCGGCAGGCCGTCGAGGAACCGGTCCAGGGCCGCCTCGACCAGGCCCTCGTTGCCGGGCAGCTCCGTGAGCACGGTGGTCAGCTGCTGGAAGCCCTGGTCCAGCGCTTTCGTGTCGCCGGCCAGTCCGGCGTCGAGCGGGCCGACGGCCGTCCGCAGCAGCCCGCACGCCTCGGCCATGCCCTCGCCGTCGGCGCCCGGGGAGACGTCGACCATGCGATGGGCGGGCGACACCCGTCCCACGGCTGATTCCACCCGCGGGCAGTCGCCGGCACGGCGGGCCTGCGCGACGTCCCCCTCGATCCGCGCGACGTCGAACCGGAGAAGACCGAAGGCCAGCAGCACCGGGAGCACGCAGGCGACGGCGATGACCCACTGCCGCCTCGACCGGAACGGTCGGATCCGGCCCCGGTGCGGCCGTCCCCCGGCCAGGTACCAGCCGTGCACGATGACGGCCACCCACCACGCGAGCACGACGAGCCCGAACCACAGCGTCTGCGCGACCGAGGCAAAGATGATCAGTAGCTCGACGGTGATCAGGAGGACGACGACGGCGAGCTGTCCCCGGCCCAGCATCAGGTAGCCGCCGCCGAACAGTGAGGCGTTGGCGACGGCGACGGCCAGCGGGTCGTGGGACCGGGCCGCCGGCTTCGGCGTCGGCTCGCCCTGCGTCATGGGTTGTCCTTCCTGGTCGCCGTCGCGTCAGGCGGGCGGCGCCACGCGGAGGGTCACCGTTCGGTTTCGGAGATCGCCGGCGGCGTCTCCGGTGGGATCGCCGGCGGGCTCGCCGGCGTAGGGGGCGAGGGCGTCGCCGGCCGCGGAGATCGTGAGGGCCGCGGCCGGGACGCCGGCCGCGCGCAGGATCTCCGCGGCGGACGCGGCGCGGGCCAGGCTCAGCGCGGTGTTGTCGGGGAAGGGTCCGCCCGGGCGGACCGGGAGATTGTCGCTGTGGCCTACGACCTCGACGGCGACCCCGGGCGCGGCCGCGAGCCGGGCACCCAGCGCGGTGAGCGCCGCGCGGCCTTCGGGGGTGGGTGTGTCGTGCGTGGCGAACAACGCGTTGCGGAAGACCACGACCGCCTGCCCGCCGGCCCTGGTGATCGTGACGTCCGGGCCGGCGAGGCGCGCGGCCAGGTCCGCCGTCAGATCCCCCGGCCTGGCCGGAGCCGGAGCGGGGGCCGCGGGCGCCGACACGGAGGCCGCGGGCGCCGCGGGGGCTGATGCGGTGGCGGTCGACGCCGCCGGCTCGGCGCGGTCGTGGCCGAGCCACCAGCCGCCACCGAAGGCGAGCGCGACGAGAAGGGCGGCGGCCGCGCCGCCCCGGGCGATGCCGCCGCCGCGGGTGCGCAGCCGTTCCAGGCGGCGCAGACCCGCCGCCGCCCCCGCCAGGTTGCCGTCCAGGGCCAGTGCGGCCCGCCAGTGCCGCTCGGCGTCGTCGAACCGGCCCTGCTGCGCCCGGATCCGGGCGAGCAGGTCGTGCTCCGCGGCAGTGTGTTCGCGCCCGGCGGCCAGCTCCGCGAGCAGGCGCGCGGCGTCCTCGTACCGGCCGGAGCGGGCCAGCACGGCGGCCTGCCCGCGGACGACCTCGCCGACGAGCACGGCCCGGGCGGTGTCACCGGGCCCCGCCGCGGCCGGCGGCGGGCCGGGCTCGGTCACCGGCTCGGCCGGCACGGCCAGATCCGGCGGCCCGGTGCGGCCCAGGGAGCCGATTCCGGCCCGGCGGTGGCGGGTGCCGACGTCACAGGGATCGCCGGACACTGCTCCCCTCCTGCCGCTCTGGCGTGCCCTCGGACGGAAGCAGGTCGAACAGCTGCCGGTTCACCGTGCGCAGCCGCTCGATGTCGTTGCTGTCGACGGCGCGCCGGCCCTCCGCGATCAGGCGGGCGGCCAGAGCCTGGTCGCGCAGCTCGGGCCGTTGTTCGACGAGCTGGGAGAAGTGGGCCATCACGACGGCGCCCGTCTTGCGGTCGACCACCATCGCCAGGTGACCGGTCAGCTCGTCGACGAGGGTGCGCAGGTGCGCGGCGTCGCGACCGGCCAGTGCCCGGCGGACGTCGGCGGCGAGGACCTCGTACCGGCGCCGGTCCTGGGCGTCGCCGTACTCGTCGATGATGCCCGGCGCGTCGCGCAGCACCCGGTTCGCCCACTCGACCAGCGAGGGCCACTCCAGTGCCTCCTCGACGGCGTCGAGCTTGGCCCGCAGGTCGAGCATCCGCTTGCCGGCGGTGCCCGCCGCGTCCGCGTCCCCGTGTTCGGTGGAGGACACGTCGTTCTCGAGCTGGCCGAGCGCCCGCTCGTCCTCCAGCTCGCCGAGCAGGGCGAGCGCGGCCGGGTCGGACGTCCGCTCCGCGTCGGCGCGCAGGGCGTCGTACCGCTCCTGCTCGGCTGTCAGGTCCCGGCGCAGCTTGACCGGGTCGGCGGCGGTCTCGGTGGTCAGGTCGTGGAACGCCTCGAACTCCTCGTCGAGAATCGGTACGTAGGCCTTGGTGGTGACCAGCCGGGAGGCGTCGATCTGGATCTCCACCTCGATCTCGCTGTTCTTCGGGATGTCCCGGGCCACCTGGTCGGCGAGGATCTCCAACGCGCCGACCTGCCGGTTGCGGTCGGCCCGGGGGTGCTCCCCCTCCAGGATCGGGATCCGCAGCAGGCCGCCGGACTGGCCGCGGGTGAGCCGCACGGTGCTGCGCAGGATCTCGCGGGCCCTGGCGGGAATCCGGGTGCCCTTCTCCAGCAGCCAGGCGACCTCGTTGCCGGCCAGCGCCACCCCGATCGAGTGGGTGAGGGTGGCGGCGGGGGCGACCACGCCGAGGGTGTAGGTCAGCTCCGCGGGCTGGATCCGCTCGCGGGTGCCCGTCGGGTCCTCCAGGACGATCTCGTAGGTGTTGCGCAGCCCGGGCTCGGCCCGCAGCGTGGTGATGAACGAGCCGGCCGCCGGCAGGATGATCTGCCCGCTGCGCCACAGCGGGCGGGCCTGCCCGTTGACGAACTCGACGGTGAACCCCTCCAGGTTCCGGTCCGCCGGGCCCTGCACCACCCCGCCGACCACCGGCTCCGGGTCGGCGCCGATCGGCTTGTACTCGAGGTCCACGGTGTAGGAGACGTCGGCGCGCACCGGTTCCGCCGGCAGCCGCTGAGTCCCGGCGAAGATCGCCGCGCCGCGGGCCACGACGGTCATCGGGTCCTGACTGACGTCCAGCTCGATGCCGAGGCCCTCGCGCAGCCGTCGCCGCAGATGGGGCATGAGGGTGGGCCCGCCGACGAGCAGTACCCGGTCGATCTTCTCCGGCGCGAGCTGGCTCTCCCGGAGCGCGGCCTGGCAGATGTTGATCGCGCGGGCGACGAAGGGCTCGGTCAGCTTGTCGACGTCAGCGGCGAACAGCTCGTGGACGAACTCCACCGGGTTGCCCCGGGGGTCGGTGCACAACGGGGGGTCGCTGATGTCGATGAGCGCCGAGTCAGCGGAGGACAGCTCGATCTTGGCGTTCTCGGCGGCGGCCTTCAGCTTCGCGATCGCCTGCGCCCAGGTGGGCTCGCCCCGTCCGAAGCCGGGCAGGGAGTACTGCCGGAGCAGCGCGGGCATCAGCAGCTCCTCGACGATCGCCCAGTCGATGAGCTTCCCGCCGAGGAAGTTGTCACCGCGGTGGTTGACGATGTCGAACTCGCCGTCCCGGATGTGCACGACCGAGGCGTCGAAGGTTCCGCCGCCCAGGTCGAAGACCAGCCGGTAGATGTTGTCCTCGTCGCGCTGGAAGCTGTAGGCGAGGGCGGCCGCGGTCGGTTCCTGGAGCAGCGGAGACAGTCCGAGGCCGGCGGCCTCGGCGGCCCGCCGGGTGGCGTCGGTCTGGTTCAGCTCGAAAGCGGCCGGGACGGTGATGACCGCGGCGCGGATATCCTCCCCGAGCTGCCTGTTGACGTTCGCCTTGAGTGCCCGTAGCACGTGCGCGGACAGTTCCTCCGGGCTCATCGAAAGGCCACTGTTGGCGAATGTCGTCGCCTGGTCACGTAGCCCCATCTTGAGCTTGAACTCGGCGGCGGCGTTCGCCGGATCGGATTCGACCCGTTCCCGGGCGCGTTCACCGACGTGGATCCGGCCGTTGCGGTCGGCGTAGACCGCGGACGGGGTCGTGTCGTGCTGGAACGCGTTCTTGACGATGCGGGCCTCGGTGCCGTCCAGGACCGCGATCGCACTGTTGGTGGTGCCAAGGTCGATACCGAAGTCCATCGTCGATCGCGCCATCGTTCCTCCTGCTGCCCGGTGGGGCGGGTCGCGCGGTGCCGGTGTCAGGGGCCCACGAGCGGGCCGGGCGGATGCGGGTCGGATCAGCCGTCCTCGTCCCGGGTCACGGGGACGCCGACGACGACCTCGCCGGTCTGGACGCGCAGTCCGTGCAGGTAGACGCTCGGCCGCAGGGTCTCCAGGACGGTCTCGTCGGTCAGGCCCTCGGTCTGCTGGAACTCCAGGACCTGCAGATCGAGACCGGAGTCGTACCGGGTGTGGTCGTGCTCCTGAATCTCGACGCCGGCCGCGGCGAGGGTGCTCCAGAGCGATTCGAACTGGCGCCGCGCCCGGCGGAGATCCGCCGCCCCGCCGCCGTCGCGCGCGCCGGGGCTCGGCGCCGGGCCGGAAAGGCGGCGGCGCAGTCGCCACAGCCCGGTCGCGAGCTCGGCCACCGCCGGCTGGGCCAGCGTCCCCGCCGGAGCCGGGTTCACCGGCTGATCGTCGGGCGCCGGGACGGGCTCGGATCTCGCGACGGCTCGCAGCAGTGCCGCGGCCCATTCCTCGGGCGTCGCGGGCCGGGCGATGCGGAACTCACGGGGATGGCGCCACTGGCGCGGGATCTCAAGCACCGCCGACTCCCAGCGGCCGTTCCCCGTTCCGCCATCCCTTTTCGCGTAGTTCCACGATCGGTGGGAACAAGTCGATGTGTTCTCGTTGTCTTCGCCCGGCGGAACCGACGACGACATTCAGATCCACGATGAGCGCGAAGAACGCGACCAGCACGGCCAGGAAGATGTATCCGCCGCCGGCGCTGGTGAACAGCATGGTGGGCAGGCTGATCGCGACCACGAAGTACAGCGCGCACCGCAGCGCGGCCAGCCAGCCCCGGCCCCTCTCACCACGCTGACAGGACCGGCAACGCGGCACGGTGACCTCCACCTTGTTCCAACGCAGCTCGCGCACAGCCCGGACCACGTCGCCGTGCATCCATCTCGTGATCGCCGCACCGGGGTCGGCCGGCTTCTCATGACAGATCCAGCAGGTCAGGCGTACGGAGGCCTTGTCGAGAATTTCCCGGTTCTCGGCCAGCCGGCCGCGGACGGCCTCGGACGCCGCCGCCCGCTCGGCCCGGGTGATCACCTCGATCATCCGCGGGTGGTCGCGGGCCGCGGAGGCGTCCGAGGTGTCCCGGGCCTGGTCGAAGAGGAGCAGGCAGCGCAGCGCGTCGAGGGCGACCTTGTCGTGCGTGCGCACCCGCGTCGAATCGTCGGGCGCCAGCATCCGGTCAAGCCGCGCCAGCGGCCCCGCGGAGTGGTCGAGGATGTGCGCGGCCTGGTCCAGGCCCGCCGCCCGGGTGTCGGTGGCGAGCCGGACGGCCTCCTCGCACAGCTCACCGACCTGGTCGGCCCAGGGTTCGCCGGCGGCACGCAGGGCGGTGCCGAGTGCCTCGCGGGCGCCGTCCCCGAGCTGGGCGGCCCGCATCGCCGTCAACTGCCGTTCGGCCCGGTCGTCGTCTCCGTCCCCGATGGCGGCGACAACGATCTCGGCACCGATGGACAGCAGCGCGCCCGGCAGCGCCGCGCGGATCCTCCGCGCGAGGCCCACGTCGAGCCGGGCGTCGGCGGTACGCCTGATGCGCGCCACCAGGCTGTCCCAGACCCGGTCGTCATGCAGGACGTGGCCCCAGCGGCGATAGACCGACACCCAGTCGGGCTGTTCGCCCTCGGCGCCCATCTCGACCTCGAGGGCCCGCAGGTGCTCGAGCACCGCGATGTTGTGAACCGCGCTCGCGGCGTCCCCGGCCGCGACCGGCTCGCTGGGCGCGACCGGCTCGCTGGGCGCAGCCGGCTCGCTGGGCGCAGCCGGCTCGCTGGGCGCAGCCGGCTCGCTGGGCGCAGCCGGCTCCCCGGACGTATCCGCGTCGCCGGGTGTATCCGCGTCACCGGGCGCGGCGCCCGTGCCGGAGACGGCCGCCGCGGTCCAGTGCCGGAGCGCGCCGTCCGGGTCGCCCGCGGCCAGGGCTGCGATCCCCTCGTCCCGCGCGGCGCCGGACTCGGCCGGCCAGAACCAGAAGAACTCGTCGACCAGCCGCTGACGCGGGTCACCCAGCCGGTCGAGAGCGGCCCGGACATCCCCGGCGGACGGAGCCGGCCGCAGCGGCAGGATGTCCGAGGTCGGTATCTGCCCGCCGGTCTTCTCGATCACGGCGAGCATGTCGGCCTTCCGCCGGATGTCCCGTCCGGTGGACGAGAGCGGCAGGCCTGTCACCCGGAAGGCGTTCTGCCGGTAGATCCGCGCGGACACCCGCGGCAGGGCGTCGGCGTCGCTGTCCTGGGCCGTCACATCGTCACCCCCTTGCGCCACAGCCGGATCCGTGACGCGTACTGGTCACGCAGCCCGGGCCACTTGTTGCATGCCTCCTCCATCAGGTCGGCGGCCCGGTCGTACTGGCCGCCGGTGGCGACGGTGACCGCCTGGCGGGCCATCCGCACGGCCGCGGCCTCGTCCGCGGGGGACGACCGGCCGAGCGCGTTCTTGCCCGCGGCGATCTCCCCGGCCGGCCCGGGTTCCCGCTCGGGCGGGCTCGGCGGCACGGACCTACCTGGCTCCCACGCCTCCAGGTCGGCGAGCATCTCGACGGCCGACGGATAGCGTTTCGCCGGGGCGTAGGACAGCGCCCGGGCGACGATTCCGTCCAGTGCTTCGTCCACGGAGTACCGGATCTCGCTGGGCGGTACGAGCGTGCCCGTGTTCCAGGCGGCGGTGATCGGGTCGCCGCCTGAGCGCTGCGGGTAGGGCAGCCGGTCGGTCAGCAGCAGGTAGAGCACCGCGCCCAGCGCCCAGACATCGCCCGGAACCGACGCGAGATGCGGGTGGAGCAGGGTCTCCGGCGCCATGAAGGCGATGGTTCCCTGGGAGCTCGCCAGCAGGGTCAGGGCACTGACCTTCCTGGCGAGACCGAAATCGCTGATCCGCACCTGCAGACCGGCCCCGCTGTAGCCGACCAGAATGTTCTGCGGAGTGATGTCACGGTGGACGATCGGCGGGGACTCCCGATGCGCGACCGCCAGGCCGCGCGTTATCTGCCGCAGGATGTCCACCACGGTCGGGATGGGGACGAACGTGGTGCCGTACGACGACCAGAAACTGTGCAGGGTTCCACCGGCCACGTATTCCATGGTGAAGTACGCGTACACCCCACCGGCCGTCTCGACGGTGTTCGCCTCGAACACACGGATGACGTTGGGGTGCCCCATGCCGGACAGCAGCATAGCCTCGCCGAGTGCGTCGCGCACCTGTTCCGCGGACATTCCCACCTGACGGAAGACCTTCATCGCCTGCCGGCCAAGATAGCGGTGCTCGACCCGGTAGACCTCGGCAAAAGCCCCCTCGCCCAGCAGCCGGTCGACCTTGTAGGTATCCCGGACTACCTGCCCCTCGCGTAACAGGACCATAGGTGAGACCTCCGGCAGCCCAACTCCAGGTTTTTGTTCTCGCGAGCCGGCTCCGGCCGCCGGATCAGAACCTAGGCGAAAGACATCCAGCCGGGTAGTTGAGCGCTACACCCCGGCGCCTGGTCGCCGGGACCTCCGGACGTCCCGCTCGGTGATCAGGCGGTTGAGGATCATCCAGCGGGCCAGGTCCTCCCAGTCGGCCAGGCCGGGCTCGTCGCGGTCACTCAGCTCGCGGCGGACGTCCGAGATGACGTTGCGCACGTAGTTCGGGCCGCGGCCCAGCCGCTCGCCGATCTCCTTGTAGGTGGCCGGCCGGGCGTCGGACCCGGACTTCGTCAGCAGTGGCCGGCACAGCTCGATGATGATGTCGAGCTGTGCGGGGCTGAGCTGGACCGGCTGGCTGATGGTCGCCCTGCTCTCGGAGAGCGTCGTATGGCCGAGCGACTGCCGGTCATGGGTGACGGCGGAGGCGTCGACCTGCACGGTGACGGTCGCTCCGCCGCGGCGGGCCGCGACGATGCCGAACCTGGGGAACGGCAGCGAGGTCATCGCCGCCCCGGGCTCGACGATTCTGTCCTCGCCGGCGGGCGGGCGCAGGCAGAACGGCTTCGACTGCGACTTGTTGTACACCAGGACGCAGTCGTCCAGAACCCGCAACGAGGCCATGTGCCGCGACAGGTAGGTGTCGTCGGGAAGCTTGATGGCACAGGCGCTGCTGCGCCCGACGGTGATCTCCTCATCGCGGGCGACGTGCCACCGCCGCCCGCAGTACTCCAGCACGACGACCGGGCCCGGCGAGCGGCCCGTACCGTGGTTGCCCACCCACAGCCCCTTTTTCTACGCTGCCTGTCACAGATGAATGTGGGGACAATCAATCGGCCGGCCATGCGCCCGGACAGTGCCGACCGACATGATCTTCCGAGCCGGGCCCATTTTAGGGCGGATTCGCGGCGGTGACCAGATCAGGACCGGGTGGCGCCCTCGTTCCCACCCACCATCACCAGGAATCCGCAACGCCGCAGGTCGGCGGCGTTCCTGGCAGCCCGGAGCCTCCGGGCGCGGGAAACCCGACAGAGGCTGACGACGACCAACGACCGCCATCACCGGCACCGAGCCGCGTGAAGCCGACATACGCCGGGATTGGCAGGAGGGGCCACCGGGCCGAGACGCCGGAGCGGGGCGATCCGTAGTGGTCCGGGATCCCGGGGCAATCGTTAAGCTGGTTTCATCGTGATGATCCAGATCGTGATGACACTAACCGTGATGACACAGGTCGTGGTGACACAGACCGTGATGATGCGGCGGTCAGCAGGTCGGCCGGGCCGCCGGGACTGCTGATGATCGTCGACCGGGCGCGGGTGGCCGCGGTGGTGCCGAACTACGTCCTCGGTGAGCAGTTGGGCGCGGGCGCGTTCGGGCTGGTACTGAGGGCGGAGCACCGGCGGATGCGCCGACCGGCGGCGATCAAGGTCATGCCGGCGCAGACGGCCGAGGGTGAGCGGATCGACTTCGCCGCCGAGGCGCGGCTGCTGGGCGGGCTCGATCATCCACATGTGGTCCGGGTCTACGACTACATCGAGGCCGACGACCTGTGCCTGGTGGTGATGGAGCTGCTCGCCGGTGGCACGCTGACCCGGCAGCGCGCCGGGATGAGGCCGGAACAGGCGTGCGCGGTGGGCCTGGCGGTGTCCGCGGCGCTGAGCCATGCCCACGCCCGCAACGTGCTGCACCGCGACGTCAAGGCCGACAACATCCTGTTCGCCGCGGACGGGACCGTGAAGGTCGGCGACTTCGGCATCGCGAAGCTGTTCGAGGGGTCGGCGACGACCGCCAGCAAGGTGGCCGGCACGCCGGTCTACATGGCGCCCGAGCAGATCGAGGGCGGCCGGCTGGTCCCGGCTACCGATCTCTACGCGCTGGGCATCGTGCTCTACCGGCTCCTGACCGGCCGGCCGCCGTTCGACCCGAAGCTGCCGCTGCACATTCTGTGGCGCCGGCAGCTGACCGAGCCCGCCCCACCCATGGAGGGGGTGGCCGCCCCGGTCGCCGAGGTGGTGCTGCATGCGTTGGAGAAGAACCCGGCCGCCCGCCAGTCGGACGCCACCGCCTTCGCGTTGGCGCTCGCACGTGCCACCGCCGCGGCCTTCGGCGCGGGCTGGATCGCCCGGGCCGGCCTGCCGTTGCATCTCGACGACGTCGTCCGCCGCATTGCCGAGGGGCTGCCGGCCGCCGAGCCGCCGGTCGGCCGCACCCCCGATGCCCCCGAGTCGACGACCGTCCGCATGGAGGCGTCGACCGTCCGCACGCGGCCCGCGACCGGCCCCGGCGGGCCGAGGGCCGTTCTCGATGACGGCGGCGCGCAGCAGCGGCCGGAGAGCAGGCGGCCGGGCGGCCCCGAATCCGCAGCGGAGGTGTTCGCCCGGCTTCGGCGGACCCACGGCCCCGAGCATCCCGACACACTGGAGGCCGCCAACGCCCTCGCCGTGCGGCTGAGCGCGCGCGGTGACCATCGGGCCGCCCGCGGGCTCGACGAGGACACCCTCGCCCGGCGCCGCCGCGCCCTGGGGCCCGACCACCCCGACACCCTCACCTCGGCCCACAACCTCGCCGTCGACCTCGTCGAGCTCGGCGAGCGGCCCGCGGCCCGCGACCTGTACGAGGACACCCTCGCCCGGCGCCGCCGCGCGCTGGGACCCGACCACCCGGACACCCTCGACTCGGCGACCGACCTCGGCATCCTGCTCAACGCGCTGGGCGACCACGAGAGCGCCCGCCACCTCGGCGAGGACACCCTGGTCCGGCGCCGCCGCACGCTGGGACCCGACCACCCCGACACCCTCAACTCGGCGTACAACCTGGCCGTGCGGCTGAGCGCGCTCGGTGACCACCGGGCCGCCCGCGATCTCGGCGAGGACACCTTCGCCCGGCGCCGCCGCGTCCTGGGGCCCGACCACCCCGACACCCTCACCTCCGCCTACAACCTTGCCGTCTACCTGGGCAAACTCGGTCGGTACCGGGAGGCTCGCGCTCTCGGTGAGCAGGTCCGGGCCGGCCGCCGCCGGATCCTCGGCGCCGACCATCCCGACGCCCTCGCCGTCGAGGAGGCGCTGCAGTGGTGGACCCACCAGGATTCGGCCGGCGCGTAGTGCCCGGGGCCGCGCCGTCCGGCCGGCCTGCCATCGGGCGAGCGCCGTCCCGGCCCCACCGTCCGATCGCTGATGTCACGACAGATCAATCCGAGGTTCGCCCCATCCTTGACCACTCGGTCGGCAAGTACGAACGAAGCAGGTAAAAGGCCAGGTCAAAGCCAGTTCCCCACGTCTGGCAGGCAACACGCGGCAAATTTCGCCTGATCCCATACAGACAACACCAGCACTACAGAACATCTTGACCACGAAAACCGCGACGGGTGGGCCGGTCCCGTCACGGCGGCAATTTCGCGGGTCTGGAAGCATCCTTCCCCGTGCGAGTTTCTGGATTCCGTCGCCGTTCCGTGACCACGAGCGTGTGTGCTGTCGCCCTCCTATGCGGGCTAACCGCGTGCGCCGACTCGGACGACCAGTCGGTCGGGCCGGCCCCAACCGGAACCGGAGCGGTGGGCGCATCCCGGTACAGCACTCCGCTGAAGGGGAGCTGCCCGGATACCGTCACCGTCCAACAACCATGGTGGCCCGGCGCCGACCAGGGGTTCCTCTTCCAGCTCCTCGGGCCGAACCCCACCATCGACAAGGACTCCAGCCGCATCACCGGCCAGCTCGGCGGAACCGGTGTGACGCTTGAGATCCGGGCCGGCGGCCCGGCGGTGGGCTTCCAGCCGGCTTCCTCGCTACTCGCCCAGGACGACGACATCCTGCTCGGCGACATCAGCACGGACGAGGCGATCCAGAACTCGGCCAAGGCGCCGTCGGTGGCGGTCTTCTCGGTGTACGAGAAGAACCCGCAGGTCCTGCTGTGGGGAAACCCGGACTGGAACTTCACCAGCGTCGCCGACATCGGCCGGGAAGGCGCGACGGTGCTGGTCTCCGCGAGCCAGGTCTCCTACCCCGAGGTGTTCGAGCGGGAAGGCATGCTGAACAAGTCGCAGATCGACACCTCCTACCAGGGTAGTCCGGACCGCTTCGTCGCGGCCGACGGTAAGATCGTGCAGCAGGGGTTCGTGACCTATGAGCCCTACCAGCTCGAGCATGACGTCAAGGCGTGGAACAAGCCCGTCAAGTATCTGCTCCTCGACAAGGACTACCCGGTCTACCGGTCGCAGCTTTCCATCCGGCCGGACAAGCTCGCGGCCAACCGCGACTGCCTCAGCAGGCTCGTGCCACTGTTCCAGCAGGCGCAGCGTGACTACATCAACGATCCCGAGGCGACCAACCAGCTCCTGCTCAAGGTCCTCGACTCGCTGAACACCAGCGGGTTCACCCTCTCCCCCGAGCTGCTCGCGAACACCAACGCCCAGCAGAAGAGCCTCGGCCTGATCGCCGACGGCAGCGACGGCGTCCTGGGCAGCTTCGACACCGCGCGCGTCCAGACCCTGATCGGCCGCCTCACCCCGGTCTTCGAGGCCAAGGGCGACAAGCTGAAGCCGGGCCTCGCCCCGAAGGACCTGGCCACCAACGAGTTCCTCGACCGGTCGATCTCCCTGAAGTAGCCGAGAAGCAGCCAACCAGGAATCCGCGGTGGTCCCGAACCAGGGTTCGGGACCACCGCGGATTCCGCCCGCCGACGCCCGCGACCACCGCGCGCAGGGAGCCGCCCCGTGAACAGCCCCACCGACGACCACCCGCCAGCCACGTTCGACACCAGCAGGCCACAGTCGGCCCGGGTCTGGAACTACTGGCTGGGCGGCAAGGACTACTTCGAGGTCGACAGCGAGTACGGAGACCGCTACGTCGAGCTGTACCCGGACATCGTCGAGATCGCCCGGGCCTCCCGGGCCTTCCTCGGTCGTGCGGTCCGCCACCTGACCGGCGACGTGGGCATCCGGCAGTTCCTCGACATCGGCACCGGCCTGCCCGTCACCGGAAACACCCATGAGGTCGCCCAGTCGGTCGACCCGCGGTCCCGCGTCGTGTACGTCGACAACGACCCGCTGGTGCTGGCGCACGCCCGCGCCCTGCTGACGGGCAGCCCCGAAGGGGCCACCGCCTACCTCGACGCCGACGTGCACGACCCCGAGACCATCCTGGCGGGCGCGGCCGAGACCCTGGACTTCAGCCGCCCGGTCGGGCTCATCCTCATGGGGATCATGGGGAATGTGGTCGACCTCGACGAGGCATACGCGATCGTGCGGCGGTTTCTCGATGCCGTGCCATCGGGAAGCCATCTCGTGCTCAGTGACGGCACCGTCGCCGACGGAGAGGTCCACGCCCTCAGCGAGGGATCCGGCGGGCACGGGTACTACAACCGGACGCCCCAGGAGATCGCCCGGTACTTCGACGGTCTCGAGCTGCTCGAGCCCGGCCTGATCTCGACCCCGCTCTGGCGACCCGCCCCGGGCACCACCCCCACTGCGCTGGACTCGTTCTGCGGTGTCGCGCGCAAGGCGTGAGCGCCATCAAAGAAGGGGAGACATTCTCGGACGTTGATCACTTACGGGGGACAGGATGGTAGACCAGCGGAACCGCGGGCCGGTCGCGCTGCGGATCCTGCTTGGCGGCCAGCTTCGCCGGTTCCGGGAGGAGCGGGAAATCACCCGCGAGGCGGCCGGGTATGCGATCCGGAGCTCTGACTCGAAGATAAGCCGGCTGGAGCTGGGGCGGGTCGCGTTCAAAATTCGCGACATCGAGGATCTGCTCACCCTCTACGGGGTGGATGACGAGGCCGTGCGCGCCCCGTTGCTCGCCCTGGCCCGGGAGGCCAACCAGCCCGGCTGGTGGCGCGCCTTCGCCGCCGTCCTGCCGGACTGGTCCGAGATGTACCTCGGCCTGGAGACCGCCGCGACGCAGATCCGGGCCTACGAGGCCCAGTTCGTCCCGGACCTGCTCCAGACCGAGGACTACGCCCGCGCCGCCATCGGCCTGAACAGCAGCCAGTTCGCGGCTCCGCCCGGAGAGCTCGAACGCCGGGTCAGCCTGCGGATGCACCGGCAGAAGATACTGACCCACCCGGAGGATCCCGCCACGCTCTGGGTCGTCCTGGACGAGGCGGCCCTGCGGCGCCCGGTCGGCGGGCCGCGGGTCACCCGCGCCCAGATGAAGCACCTGCTCGCGGTCTCCGAACAGCCGAACGTCATCATCCAGGTGATGCCGTTCGCCTTCGGCGGCCACGCCGCGGAAGGCGGCACCTTCAGCATCCTGCGCTTCGCCGAGCCGGAGCTTTCCGACCTCGTCCACTGCAGGTACCTCACAGGTGCGGTCTACCTGGAAAAGCCAGCCGACGTGCTCCGGTACTCGGAGGTCATGGGCCGCATGATCGTTGACAGCACACAGCCCGGAGAGTTCGCCGACTATCTGCAGCGAATCCTCGCCGAGGAATAGCCGCGCGCCGTCCTGACCGCCTTTCGTGGTGCGCCGGTCCACGAGCCTGCCCGGCCGGTCACGGCGCCGCGGGCGCGCCGGCGGCGGCCACCGCGTCCGACAGGTTGACGGTCGGATGGCCGATGAGCCGGCTCAGGTCGCCGGTGTCGATCTGGAGCCGTCCCGCGCCGATCGCCCGGTCCGCGTCGGCGAGGACGCGCGCGACGGGCCCGGGCAGACCCGCGCCGGTCAGGACGGCCTCCAGCTCGGGCTGCGTGACGTCGCGGTAGACGATCGGCTGGCCGGTGTGCTTGGCGATCTGCTCGGCCAGCTCCGGCAGGGTGAAGGACGTGTCGCCGCCCAGCTCGTACACGGCGCCCTCGTGCCCCTCACCCGTCAGGACGGCGGCGGCCGCCTCGGCGTACTCCGACCGGGCGGCCCCGCTGACGCGGCCCTCGCCGGCGCAGCCCACGACCGCGCCCACCTGGAGGTAGACCGGGAGCTGGTCGGTGTAGTTCTCGAAGTACCAGCCGTTGCGCAGGAAGGTGAACGGGACGCCGAGCGCGCGGATGCCCGCCTCGGTCCCCCGGTGGTCCTCGGCCAGCAGCATGTCGGTGGTGTCGGCGTACGGCGCGCTGGTGTAGACGACGAGGGACGCGCCGGCGTCGCGCGCCGCCCGGGCCGCGCCCACGTGCTGCTCGACCCGGCGGCCGAAGTCCGTCCCCGACACGATCAGCGCCTTCTCGGCCCCGGTGAACGCCGTCGCGAGCGAGGCCGGGTCGTCGAAGTCCAGGCGGCGGACGTCCACGCCCCGCTCCGCCAGCGCCGACAGTGCGTCGACATTGCGGGTGCCCGCCACGATCCGCCCCGCGGGGACGCCGCGGGCCAGCAGGTTCTCGACGACGAGCCGGCCGAGGTGACCGCCGGCTCCGGTGACGACGATGGACATGGGTCCTCCAGTGGTGGGTGTGGTCGAACAGCGCCGTCTGCGCCCACCAGGACCCTCTCGCGAACACTTTCCTGCGCATAGTACCCACCTTCAGGTAAGGTACTGTCTTCATGGTTAGTAACCAGGTCAGCGACCAGTTCGGCGGGCTGCGGGCCCTCTTCGCGGACGGCTTCTTTCCCCGCGACTGTCCGACCCGGACGGTCCTCGACCACGTCACGAGCCGGTGGGGGATCCTCGTCCTGCTCACGCTGGCCGGGCGGACCCTGCGCTGGGGGGAGCTGCGCAGAGCCATCGAGGGCGTGAGCGAGAAGATGCTCGCCCAGACGCTGCGCACCCTCGAGCAGGACGGGCTCGTCCACCGTGAGGCTCTCCTGGTCATCCCGCCACACGTGGAGTACAGCCTCACCGGTCTCGGAGACGACCTGGTCACCCGCCTGGCCCCCCTGGTGGCCTGGATCGCCCGGCACGCCGACGAGATCGTCACCCGCGCGACGCCGTCCACACCGTGATCCGGCCGGCGCCGGCGGTGCCGCCGACCGCCAGCCACCAGCCACCGGCCACCAGCCACCAGCCACCAGCCACCACGAAGGGTCGTCGTCACCGGTCCCGCAGCACACCGGTGACCAGGGTGTCCATGAGCGTCAGGCCGCCGCGGGTCATCACCGAGGCCGCGTGGAACTGCATGGAGGCGAACCCGGCACCCCGCAACGCGTGCACCTCGCCCGTGGTCAGGTCACGGGCCACCTCGACCGGTCCGACTCCCGGCCCGCCCTCGAGCAGGTCACTCGGATGAATCGCGACGAAGGTGTTGTAGAAGTACACCGGCTCCAACTGGCCGAACAGATCGGCGGTCCGCCGCACGCCCTGGTTGGGAACCGCCATCCGGATTACCGGTAGGCCGAGCAGGTCGCAGAGCACCTGGTGGCTCAGGCACACCGACAGGAAGGGCACATCCAGGTTCAGCAGGCTCCTGGTGACAGCCCGCAAGCTGGCGATCTTGGGATCCGCGCCGTCCAGTGGATCGCCCGGCCCGGGGCCGAGGACGACGAGGTCGACCCCCTCGATCTGGTAGGGCTCGTCGAAGCGGCGGACCGTGACGTCGAATCCGAGGGCGCCCAGCTGAGCCGCCCCCATCGCCGTGAAGGTGTCCTCCGCGTCCACGATCAGCAGGCGGCCCCGGTCGCGCGGACGAGTCTGCGCCGGCGTCAGCCAGAACGGCGCCAGCGGGAGGTTCCGGCTCGCCAGCGCCGCCCGTACCGCCGGATCCTCGCCGAGGGGGGCACCGGGGCGACGTGGACTGGCCGCCCGCGGCCCGGCGGCCGGTCCACGTGCCCGCCCTGTCGCGGTGGCCTGTGGCGCCCGCTGCCCGGACACCGGCCGTACGGACACCGGCTGGTCGGCCACCGCGGGCCCGCTCGAGGGCGAGGACCGACCGAGCCGGACGACGGGGCGACGCAGCGCGTGCAGGAGGCCGGCCACCTTGGCGCGGGTCTCGTCGGTCTCCGCCGCCGGGTGGGAGTCGCGCACCAGCGTGGCGCCGACCCCGACCCGCATCCGGCCCGTGCTGTCGACGTCGGCGGTGCGGATCAGGATCGCGGAGTCGAGCCGCTGGCCGCCGAGTGCGTCCCAGCCGATCAACGCGGCCGCCCCCGCGTAGTAGCCCCGCGCGGACGGCTCGAACTTCGCGATGACGTGGCAGGCGCTCTGCAGCGGGCTACCCGTCACCGTCGGGGCGAACAGGGTCTCCCGCAGGATCTCGCGCACGTCGCGGGAGCTGCGCCCGACGATCCGGTACTCGGTGTGCGCGAGATGGGCCATCTCCTTCAGGCCCGGGCCGACGACGCGCACGTCGTCGCAGACCCGGCTCATCATCTTGAGCTCCTCGTCGAGGACCATGTACAACTCGTTGGTCTCCTTGGTGTCGGCGAGGAACTCCAGCACACCGGCCACGCTCGGCCCGCCGGGCGGATAGCGGTACGTGCCGCTGATCGGGTTCATCACCGCGGTGCCCGCGTCGAGGCTGACGTGCCGCTCCGGGCTCGCGCCGACGAACGTCCGGTCGCCGGTGTGGATCAGGAACGTCCAGTAGGCCCCGAGTTCGCCGGCGAGCAGCCGGCCGTAGAACGCCAGCGCCGTCCGCACCGACCAGTTGTCGACCTGGAGCATGTACGTGCGCTTCAGCACGAAGTTGGCGCCGGCGCCGAACCCGATCTCCTCGGCGAGCACCCGGCGGACCAGCTCGGCGTACTCGTCGTCACCCAGGTCGAAGTACCCGTCGCCGACGTCGATCGGCCAGTCCTGGACGTGGCGCAGGACGTCGTCGACCGGTATGCGGTGCTCGCCGGTGACGGTCATCGCGAGCAGCGGCTCGCCGTCGTCGTGATGCTCGTACCCTCGCTCGCCGATCAGCCGGTACGGCAGCAGGGCCAGGGTGTGGTAAGTGCCGGGCGGCCCGTGGGCCGGGATCGGCAGGTCCGCAGTGCCGGCGATCTCCGCGAACGTCCCCCGCAACAGCTCGACCTGCCCGGCGGGGCCGCTGTCGGGCCGGTGCAGCAGGGCGAACGCCTCCGGTCGGGCGTCCTGCGCGTCGAGGAGCTCGGCAAGCCCGGCCGGTTCGCTCCGCTGGGACGGGATGCTCATCTCCGCTCCTCACCGCCCCCGTTCGCCACGGCGAACACGCCCGCCGGCGACCCGGCCGAAGCGGCCGACCCGGCCGCCGTCGCCGACGCGGCCGACGCGGCGCCGGAGGCGCCGAGCCAGCCCAGGACGTCGGCCGCCACCACGGCGGCCCCGCACCGGATGGCGACGTAGTCCAGCGCCATCCGGTGGAACTCGGGGGTGAAGTCGGCCACCGCGTCGGCCACGACGAAGGCCTGGATGTCGTTCGCGAACGCGTCGGCGGCGGTGAGCAGCACTCCGACGTGCGCGTACACACCACAGATGATCAACTGGTCACGACCCGCATCGCGCATCAGCTCCAGCAGCGGCGAGCGGTGGAAGGCGCTGGCCCGCCACTTGGTGAGCACGGTGTCGGCCGGGGCAGGCTCGAGCTCGTCGGGAATGCCCCGGTCGCGGGCCTGTGCGGTCATTCCCGGCCCCCAGAAGTCCGCCAGGAGCCCGCGGTCCCGACTACTCATGCCGCCGGGCTGCGCCGAGTACATCACCGGAATCCCGAGCTGTGCGCACCGCTCACGCAGCGCGCGCACGTTGTGGACGAGGTCGGTGTGCGGCTGCGCGCCACGCGCGAACGGTGCGAGGAAGTAGTGCTGCATGTCGTGGATGAGCAGGACGGCACGCTCGGGTTCGACCCGCCACGACGCGATGTTCGCGGGCAGGTCGGCCGGGGTCGGCATCGGATAGGACTCGATCGGAGTGATCCCCATGACCGCGGTCCGTTCCTTTCTGCGCGTTTCCGCGCGGCGATCGCCTTCGTGCGACGGTCAGGCGCCGAGCGTGGCTCCGCCGTCGACGGTCAGCTCGTGCAGGGTGATCTGGGCGGCCCGGTCGGAGAGCAGGAAGAGCACCGCGTCCGCGATCTGGTCGGGCTCGGCGATCCGTCCGGTGGGAATACCGAGGCGGAAGGTCGCCGCGGTGCCCTCGATCGACGCACGCTCGGCGGCGTCGCCGGCCAGCGCCGTGAGCATCGGAGTGCGCGTCGAACCGGGAGCGACGATGTTGCAGCGGATTCCGTGACCGGCCAGCTCCAGGCCGAGCACCTTGGTGATCATGGTCGCGGCGGCCTTGGACGCCCCGTACGCCGCCATCCCGGTCCGCGGCGTGCGCGCCGCGTTCGAGGCGACGGTGACGATCGATCCGGCACCGCGGGGAACCATCCGGCGGGCCACCGCGCGGCAGACGTGGAAGACCCCGCCGGCGTTCACCGCGAGCGTCTGCTCCCAGTCCTCGTCGGCGAGCGCGGTGACGGCCCCCGTCCGCAGCACACCGGCCGCGTTGACGAGCCCGCCGATGGCGCCCAGCTCCGCCTCGACCTTCGCGACCGCGGCGTCGACGTCGGCGCTGACGGTGACGTCCGCGGCGACGGCGAGCACCTGCCGGCCCGCGCCGGCCAGCTCGTCGGCGAGCCGCCACAGCGGCTCGGCGGAGCGGTCGACGAGCGCCACCGGCGTGCCCTCGACAGCGAGCGCGCGCGCCACCGACGCACCGATCCCGCCCGCGGCCCCGGTCACCAGCGTCACGCCACCGGACGACGGCCCGCCGGGCGCGGTGGAGCCCCCCGCCCTCGGCGTCGTCGTGGTCTGCGCCGTCGTGGTCTGCGCCGTCTTGGTCTGCGCCGTCGTGGTCATCGGGCGGCCTGCCGCATCGCGCGGTCGACGACGTCGGCCGGGACCTTCACCACCCGGGTGGTGAAGGAGGCCAGCGCCGAGAGGTAGCGCGCCTCGAGCTCCCGCTCGTCGACGGCGAGGCTCCTCCCGCCGCGCAGCAGCGTGCGGCCCGCGACGATGACGGTGTCCACGTCGGTGGACCCGCCGAGCCACAGGAAGCCCTCGATCGGCCTGGGGTTGAGCACGTACCGCCAGTCGTCGGCCCGCACCAGCACCACATCGGCCTGGTAGCCGGGCGCCAGGCTCCCGACGCCCTCCCAGCGCAGGCCGCGGGCCGCGATGCGGGTGGCCATCGCCAGGGCGTCGCTGGCGCGCACCTCGGTCTGGTCGGCGCTCATCTCGTTGTACATCTGCCAGGCGGCCCGCATCGTCTCGGCCATCCCGGCGATCGGCATGGCCGCGCCGTCGGTCGACAGCGACACCTCCAGCCCGTCCCGGCGCAGCGCCGGGACGACGGCGGTCTCCGTCAGCGACGACTCACCGGACGGTCCGTACTTGGCCGGCGAGTGGCTGATGTGCACCCCCGCGTCGAGCAGGAGCTGCCGCTCGTCGTCGTCCACGAACGCGCAGTGCGCGGCCATGAGTCGGTCGTTGACGAGACCGAGCTCGGCGAGGCGGCGCACCCCGGTGGTGCCGTGAAAGGTCCGCATCACCTCCACCTCGTTGCGCAGCGCGCCCACATGCGTGGCGAACCCGAGATCCCTCGCGTCGACGAGCTCCGCCATCCCGCGGCCGAGCTCGTCGGTCATGTTGGTCACGTAGGCGATGCTGGGACGGACCCGCAGCAGCCCGGTCGGGTCGGCGCCGACCGTCTTGAGCAGCGACTCGACACCGCTGAGCACCGTGTCGGCGTCCCGGGTGCGCACGAAGCGCGAGCCGCCCGGCGGACAGATCGCGTCCGAGGCCCAGGTGCTGGCGGAGAAGCGGAGGCCGAGCGTCTGAGCGGCGGCGACCATGGATGCGGGCCGGTTGAGCGACCCCATGTCGCCCAGGGTGGTGACCCCGCCGCGCAGCTGGGTCCACATCGAGTACTCGGCGATCGCCTGGCCCTCGTCGGGCGTCATCGCCTCGATCATCGGGCCGAACGAGTCGAACATCCCGGAGATCTGGTGGATGTCGCCGCCGGCGCCCATGAAGACGGCCTTGTCCTCGCGGTCCGACGGCGGGCGCAGCACGCCCCGCATCGGGAACCGCATCGAGAACATCTCGTGCCAGTGAGCGTTCACCAGCCCGGGCAGGACGAGCATCCCGCGGGCGTCCACGGTCTCCAGGCCGGCCTGGATGTCCGGGGTGAGCTCGCCGACCCGTTCCGCGACCTCGGACGCGGTGCTGACCGCGACGATCTCGCCGTCCAGGGCCAGCAGGGCGCCGCCCGGCACGACGCGCTCGGCGTCGTCCGCGGTGTAGACCGTGCCGCCGGTGATCAGCAGGGCGCTCACCGGGTCGCCTCCGTCGACGGGTCGGCGGCGGGCACCAGCTCGGCGAAGTGCTCCAGCCAGCCGGTGAGCGTCGGGGCCGCGACCAGCCGGTCGAAGTCCGCGGGCACGCCCCGGCGCCGCCAGGTGCCGACCAGCCGCATGATCTCCAGGGAGCTCAGGCCGAGCACGACGAGGTTCGCCTCCGGATCGAGATCCGCGGGCGCGAGGCCGAGCGCGGACGCCACGACGTCGCGCAGCGCCGCCTCGTTCGGTACGGGGATGCCGGTCATACCTCAGCCTTCCGTTCGGACGCGGCCGCCGCGGCCAGTGCCAACTTGTCGATCTTCCCGAGCGGGGTGAGCGGGAACTCGGTCACGAACCGGACGGCGTCGGGCAGCTTGTAGTCGGCGACGCCGCGCGCGTGCATGGCCCGCTTGAGCTCGGCCAGCGACGGGGCCGGCCCGTCGACGATCAGGTGGGCGCAGATCCGCTCACCGAGCAGGTCGTCGGGGACGGCGGTCACGGCCGCCGCGGTGACGCCGGGGTGGGCGAGCAGGTGGTCCTCGACCTCCCCGGCGGAGATCTTGTCCCCGCCACGGATGATCATTTCCTTGATCCGGCCCTCGATCACCAGGTCACCGGCCGGGGTCAACCGGGCGAGATCACCGGTGCGGAAGAAGCCGTCCGGGGTGAACGCCCGCGCGTTGTACTCCGGCACCCGGTAGTAGCCGCGCAGCGTGTACGGACCACGGGCGACCAGCTCGCCGATCTCGCCGCTGGGCAGCGGGTCGCCGTCCGGCCCGACGACGAGCATCTCGTCCGCGGGCGAGATCGGGCGGCCCTGGGTGGTGAGCACCGCGTCGGCCGGATCGTCGGGGTGGCTGAAGCAGAGCAGGCCCTCGGCCATCCCGAACACCTGCTGGAGTGAGCAGCCCAGGCCCGGCCCGATCCGGGCGGTGAACTCGCGGGTCATCCGGGCGCCGCCGACCTGGACCAGGCGCAGGCTCGACAGGTCCGCGTCGTTCCACTCGGCGGCCTCCAGCCACAGCGCCACGACGGAGGGGACCATCGCGGTCATCGTCACGCCGTGCCGTTCCACGAGCGGAAAACAGTCCAGCGGGTTCGGGGTGTCGGCGAGCACGGCCGTCCCGCCGGTCTGCAGCGTGCCGATCACACCCGGGCAGCCGAAGGCGAAGTTGAACTCGACGGGCAGCACGGCCAGGTAGACGTCCTCGGCGGACATCTGGCACACCTGGGCGGCCAGCTCGGACTGGTACACGTAGTCGTCGTGGGTGCGCGGGATCATCTTCGGCAGCGCCGTGGTCCCGCCGGAGAGAAGGAAGAACGCCACATCGGACGGGTCGGCCTCCGGAGACAGGGCCTCCCCCGCGGCGGTGCCGGCTTCCCGGGCGGCGGTGCCGGCGGCCTCGACGTCCGAGAGCGCGACGAAGCCGTCGGCACGGTCACCGAACACGAACAGCGTCCGCAACGTGTCGGTCTCCGCCTGGACCTGGCGGGCCAGGGCCAGGTGGTCGAACCGGCGGTAGGTCTCGGGCACCATGTACCCGGTGGCGCCGGACAGCCGCACCAGGTGGGTCAGCTCGGTCGCCCGGTGCGCGACCAGAGAGAACACCGGGATCGCGCCGATCCGGGACAGCCCGAACACGATCGCGATGAACTCCGGGGTGTTCGGCAGCTGCACCACGACGCGCTCGCCGCGCGCGACGCCGTGCGCGGCGAACCCGGCGGCCAGCCGGTCGGCCCAGGCGTCCAGCTCGGCGTAGCTGATCCGGCGGTCGTGGTGGACCAGCGCCGTGCGGTCACGGTGGCGGCCGGCGAGCTCGGCCAGCATCGCGCCCATCGTCTGTCCCCGCCAGATGCCCTTCTCCCGGTAGCCGCGAGCGACCTCCGCCGGCCATGAGGTGCAACCGGGCAGCATCAGACCTCCCACTCCGCCGGCGTCACGGTGATCCGGACGACGGCCGCCCCGGCTTCCATCCCCGTGCTGGCGCCGATCAGCAGCACGTTGTCGCCCGGGCCGACCTGACCGGTGCGCCACAGGTGCTCCAGGCCGAGGAACAGGTCGGCGGCGCCGGTGTGGCCGATGGTGTTCACGTAGTCCCAGGTGTCCTTGTCGGCGGGCAGGCCGAGCGGGACGAGGAACATGGCCTCCAGCGCGGGCCGGCCGAAACCGACATGGCAGACCCGGCTCACCTGCTCAAGGGTGAGCCCGGCCTCCTTCAGCGTGCGCTCGGCTATCTCGGCTACCCGGTCGCCGAAATTCTTGATGGGGGGCGCCTGGCCGGCCGCCCACTGCTCGCGCACCTTCTCGGCCCGCTCGGCGAAGTTCAGCCCGCGGCCCCGGGTGATTCCCGGCGGAAAGAGATCCTCGCCGGCCCGATGCAGGATCTCCATCGACGAATCCGACAACGACCCGACGGCGAGCAGCTCGGCGAATCCGGCCCGGCGCGACACGACCACCGCCGACCCGGCGTCGGCCAGCAGGAACAGGCCCGAGCCACGCCAGCGGTCGACCAGCGGCGTGGAGAAGTTGTCGCCGGTGGTGACCAGCGCCGCGTCGTGGGTCGGGTTGGCGACGAGCCGGTTCGCGGCCGCCTCCACGCCGGCGATCATCCCGAGGCAGCCCTGGCGCACCTCGACCGCGGGCACCGGCCGGTCGACCGTGTTGCGCAGGATGTAGTGCACCGCCGACCAGCCGTCCGGGCCCTGGTGATGGGTGTAGCTGTGGAACAGCACGCCTATGTCGTCCGCGGTGTGCCGGGAGCCGGCCAGCGCCGCCCGGGCCGACTCGATGGCCATCTCCGGGGCCGGAGTCGAGTCACTGACCGCCACGGAGCGCATCCCGGACGCCTTCGCGGCGGCGGAATCGTAACGGCCCTCGGCGACGGCCCGCTCGACCGGTTCCAGGGGCGGCAGATGGCTGCCGATCCCGGCGAGATACAGATTCGTGGTCCTCATCGTTGGATATCTCCTCCACGTGAATCAACTGGGTCTCCTCCGGCTGCCGCCAGCCGGCCGCGAAGAAAAGAAGAACACGACGCGTATTCCGATCTCGTGAGTAGTCACTACTCAAAGATTCTCGGTGGACCCAGCTTCCGGAACCCTTTTCCGGCCGTCATCGGCAGGTTCCTCGCAGCACTCCCGGCCCGCTACTGACGACCGAATTGAGTGCCGGCTACTCACGATCCGGAGCAGGTTCCGGTGCTGTGCTGCTGGACGTCGTCGGTCCATCTGACACGCACCTCGCAACGAACCTCACCCGAACGGGAGTCCCGATGCCGTGGACGCGTCCTGACGCAACCAGCTGGCCCAACCCGGACGAACTTGCCGCCCTGCAACGCGCCGAACTGCCCCGAGTCCTGGCCACCGCGCTGCGCTCGCCTTTCTACGCGGCCCGGTACGCCGGCGGTGAGCCGCCGCGGACCGCGGCCGACTTCGCGGGCCTCGCCCTCACCACCAAACAGGACCTGCGCGACGCCTACCCGTTCGGCATGCTCGCCGTTGCGCGCACGGAGCTCGCGACGTACCACGAGTCGAGCGGCACGGCCGGCGACCCGACCGCGTCCTACTACACCGAGAAGGACTGGACCGACCTGGCGGAACGGTACGCCCGCAAGTGGATCGGCATGAGCTCGTCGGACACCTTCCTGGTCCGCACCCCGTACGCGCTGCTCATCACCGGCCATCTAGCGCACGCCGCCGGCCGGCTGTGCGGCGCCACGGTCGTGCCCGGCGACTCGCGGTCGATGGCCACCCCGTTGTCCCGCATCGTCCGGGTGGTGCATGACCTGGAGGTCACGCTGACCTGGTCCAATCCGACCGAGGCGCTGCTGCTGGCGGCCGCCGCCCGGGCCGCGGGGCTGCGGCCGGAGCGGGACTTCCCGGCGCTGCGGGCGATGTTCGTCGCGGCCGAGCCGCTCACCGCCGCGCGGCGCCAGCGCATCAGCGAGATCTGGGGCGGCATCCCGGTGATCGAGGAGTACGGCTCGACCGAGACCGGCACCATGGCCGGCCAGTGCCCGTCCGGGGCGATGCACCTGTGGGCGGACCGGGCGATCTTCGAAGTCTGGTCGCCGGAGACGGGGACTCTCAGCTCGACCGGGCGCGGCCAGCTGGTCGTGACCCCGCTGTTCCGGGAGGCGATGCCGCTGCTGCGGTACAACCTCGCCGACGAGGTCGAGGTCTCCGCGCGGCCCTGCCCGTGCGGCTGGCCGCTCCCGACCGTGCGGGTGCTCGGCCGGGCGGCGTTCGCCTATCACGTCGGTTCCACCCCCATCACCCAGCAGCAGGTCGAGGAACTGGTCTTCCGGCTTCCCGCCGCGTGCGAGGTGATGTTCTGGCGCGCGGCCGCCGAGCCCGACGTGCTGCGGGTGGAGATCGAGGTGGCGGACGAGGCCCGCGAACGCGCGGTCAAGGAGCTGCGCGCGGCGATCGACCGGGAGCTGGGAGTTCCGCACCAGGTCACCGGCCTGTCGCCGGGCACGATCGTCCCGGCCCACGCGCTGCGGGAGCAGCGGGACATCCTCAAGGCCCGCTATCTGTTCGGGCCGGGCGAGGAGTGGAGCAAGGCGGTCATGTACCAGTGACCGCCGTAGTCGCCCGCGGCCGCGTGCCGCTGTGGCCGGTGACCTCCCCCGGCGTTCCCACCATCTCCCCCTTCCGCGCCGCCCAGGACGTGTGGCGCCCGACCCGCCGCGGTGACACATGAGCAGGTTCAGCCCGCCCCCCGACGACCGGGTGGCGATCATCGGCATCGGCTGCCGGTTCGCCGGAGGCATCGACAGCCCGCGGTCGTTCTGGGAGTTCCTCCTCGCCGGCCGGACGGCCGCCGGCCCCGTGCCGGCCGGCCGCTGGGACGCCTACCGCGGCCGCTCGCGGGAGGAGGCCGCGGTGCTGTCCCGCGTCATCGACCGCGGTGCCTTCATCGACGACATCGCCGGTTTCGACGCCGCCTTCTTCGGGATCTCGCCGACCGAGGCCCGCCAGCTCGACCCCCAGCAGCGGATGGCGCTGGAGGTCGCCTGGGAGGCGCTGGAGCACGCCGGGATCCCGCCGACCAACCTCGCCGGCACCGACACCGGGGTCTTCCTGGGGGTCGGCACCGACGACTACGGCCGCAGGCTGCTGGAGGACCTGCCCGGCGTCCAGGCCTGGACCGGCATCGGGGCGTCGCTGTGCGCGGTGGCGAACCGGATCTCCTACACGCTCGACCTGCGCGGCGCGAGCGTCGTGGTCGACACCGCCTGTTCCTCGTCGCTGGTCGCGCTGCACCAGGCACGCCTGAGCCTGCTGCGCGGCGAGGTGCCGGTCGCGCTCGCCGGTGGCGTGATGCTGATGGCGGGCCCCGGCCTGACCACGGTGCTGGACCGGGCCGGGGCGATCTCCCCGGACGGCCGGTCCAAGGCCTTCGACGCCGCGGCGAACGGCTACGGGCGGGGCGAGGGCTGCGGGATCGTGGTGCTGCGCCGCCTCTCCGACGCGCTGCGCTCGGGTGACCGGATCATCGCCGTGCTGCGCGGCAGCGCCGTCCACCAGGACGGCCGCACCGACGGCATCATGGCGCCGAGCAGCGAGGCCCAGGCGCACCTGATGCGACGGGCCTACTCCGACGCGGGCGTCTCGCCGGCCGAGGTGGATTACGTCGAGGCACACGGGACCGGAACCCGGGTCGGTGACCCGATCGAGGCGGCCGCGCTGGCGGCCGTCGTCGGCAACCGCACCGCCGATCACCACGAGGGCGACGGCGACGGCGGACGGATACCGCGCCCGTGCCTGATCGGCTCGGTGAAGACCAACATCGGGCACACCGAGGCCGCCGCCGGTATCGCCGGCGTGATCAAGACAGCGCTGGCGCTGAGCCGCGGCGTCCTTCCGCCGACCCGCACGGTGACCGGCCCCCGGCCCGACATCCCCTGGGAGGCCAGCGGCCTGCGTCTGGTGACCGAGACGACTCCGTGGCCGGCCAGCGGTCATCCGCGCCGAGCAGGGGTGGCGAGCTACGGCTACGGCGGCACCATCGCCCACGTCGTCCTCGAGGAGGCCCCGCCGCGGCCCGCGTCGGCCGGTCAGGCCGGGCGGCGCGGCGGCCCGGAACGGACGGCGGCATCCGATCTCCGCCTCTACCCGCTGTCGTCGACAAGCCAGGCGGGTCTCGCCGCCCAGGCCGCCCGTCTGGCGGCCGCGCTCAACCCCGGCGGCCCCGGCCCCAGCGTCGGAAACGGCCACGGCCGCCCGGGCGGAGCGCGCGCCGGGATCGCCCGCGCCGACCTCGCTGCCGTCGCGGACACCCTGGCCACCCGCCGCTCCCACCTCAGCGCGCGGGCGGTGGTCGTCGCCGAGGACCGGGCCGAGCTGTCGGCGGGTCTGGCTGCCCTCGCCGAGGGACGGGCGGATCCCGCCGTCGTCACCGGCACCGCCGCGCGCGCCGGCCTGCCCGCGGGCCCGGCCGCGCACGCGCACCGCAAGGCGCCCGGCGCCGTGTGGGTGTTCTCCGGGCACGGCGCGCAGTGGTCGGGCATGGGGCGGGAGCTGCTCACCGACGAGCCGGCCTTCGCCGCCGCGATCGACCGGATCGACCCGGTCTTCGCCGCCGAGCTGGGAGTCCGCCCGCGGGAGGTGCTGGAGTCCGGAGACCTGGGCTCGGTGGACGTCATCCAGGCGATGCTGTTCGCGATGCAGGTCGGGCTGTCGGCCGTCTGGCGGGCGTACGGCCTGGTGCCGCGGGCGGTGATCGGCCACTCGGTCGGTGAGATCGCCGCGTCGGTCGCCGCGGGGGCGCTGACCGAGACCGAGGGCGCGACGCTGGTGTGCCGGCGGTCGATGCTGCTGCGCCGGGTCGCCGGGCGTGGCGCCATGGTGATGGTCGACCGGTCGTTCGACGAGGTCGAGTCCTGGCTGGCGGACATGGGAGCGGACGCCGCCGGGGCCGTCGCCGCGATCTCCGCCGCCCCGGCGTCGACAGTGGTATCCGGGGACATCCCGGTGGTCGACCGCGTCGCCGCACGGGCCGCCGACGCGGGCTGGACCGTCCGCCGGATCGACTCGGACGTGGCGTTCCACAGCCCCCAGATGGACCCGCTGTGCCCGGACCTCGCCGTGGCCGCCGCGGAGCTGCGGCCCCGTGCCGTGGCCGTGCCGCTCTACGCGACCGCGGTGAACGACCCGCGGTCACGGCCCCGCCTGGACGCCGTCTACTGGGCCGCGAACCTGCGCAACCCCGTCCGCTTCCGGGAGGCCGTCGCCGCGGCGTACGACGACGGCCACCGGGTGTTCCTCGAGGTGTCGGCGCACCCGGTGGTCAGTCATTCGATCACCGAGACGCTCGCCGCGGCCGGTGCCGGGACACCGGCGGACACCGGCGGCGTCGTGGTACCGAGCCTGCGCCGCTACAAGCCCCAGCGCCGGACGCTGCTCACCGCGCTCGCGTCCCTGCACTGCAACGGTGTGAGCGTGAACTGGCCGGCGGCCCCGGACGGGCCCGCCGTGGACCTGCCCACCACCGCCTGGCGGCACACCCGCCACTGGGTGGACGGGGCGGCGGGCACCGAGTTCCCCGCCGACACCCTGCTCGGCGCCGACCTCGCCGTGCCCAACGCGCGGCAGCGGATGTGGCGGACCACGCTGGACTTCCGCACCCGGCCCCACCCGCGCACCCATCCGGTACTCGGGACGGAGATCGTGCCGGCGGCCGTCCTGTTGAACACCTTTCTCACCGCCGCCGGCACCGAGGAGCTCCGCCAGGTCGCGCTGCGCCAGCCGGTCGTGGTGCCGGAGGAAGGCGAGCCGATCGAGCTGCGGGTCGTCCACGACGAGGCCGGCCTACGGCTGGTGACCCGCCCGCTGACCGGCCCTTCCGCCGGCTGGTCGACCCACACCACGGCGCTGCCGGCGGGCGGCTCCGCATCGCCGGTCCCGGGTGAGGAACCCGAGGCGCAGGACGAGACCCTGCCCGACGATCACGTCGTGACCAGGCTGGCCGAGCTCGGGGTCGCGGACATGGGCTACCCGTGGACGGTCACCGAGCTCCGCCGGGGCCCGCGGTCGATGTCCGCCGTCGTGACGACGGAGGCGACCCGCAGCTGGGCCGCGGTGCTCGACGCCGCGCTGTCGGCCGCGTCCGTGATCTTCCCCGGGCCCGCCGTCCTGCGGATGCCCGCGCGGATCGACCATGTCCAGGTGGCCGGGCCGCCACCGGCCACCGCGCGCGTCGCGGTATGGCTGGACGCCGAGCAGAAGAACACCGTGCACGTCACGGTCCACGGTTACGGCGATGTCGCCGGCGCCGGGCCGGGCTCCGGATCGGAGGCGGCGCTGCGCGGGCTGCGCTACGGCGAGCTGGACGGTGACCTGGACGGCCGCGGCGGCACGGACCGCTTCGAGATGAGCTGGCTGCCGACCGCGGGGCCGGTTTCCGCCGAGCCGGCATCCGCGGATCCGCTGGCCGGCCAGACGATCCTCGTGCTCGGATCACACCAGGTGGCGCGCGAGTTCACGCCGGCCTGCGCAGCGCGTGGAGCCGTCGTCGACGACGATCCGGACGCCGTGGCCACGGCGGCGCACGTGGTGTTCGCGCCGTGGGCCGCGCCGGCCGGCGGGCGCGCGGCGGGCGGGAACGCCTTCGGTGCCGGGCCTGACGCGGGCGGTACGACCGTTACCCCGGCAGGTGCGCCGTCGGTGGTGGCGCCGCCGGCGGCCGACTGCGCGTCGGCGTTCACCGCCCTCGTCCAGCGCGTCGCCGCGCTCCCCGAGCCCCGCCCGCGGCTGTGGTGCCTGACCCGGGGTGTCCGCGAGGCTGGCGGGCCGCAGGCCCTCGCGCACTCACCCCTCTGGGGACTCGGCCGGGTGGTCGCCACCGAGCATCCCGAGCTCTGGGGAGCCGTCGTCGACGTCCCCGCAGGCCGGTGGGACGCCGATACAGTCGTGGACCTGTTCGCGACGCCTCCCGCCGAGCCCCTGGTCGCCGTCGGGCCGGCTCCCGCGCCGGGCGGCGCCGACCCCACCGACCCCACGCCGAGGGTCCTGGTGCCGCGGCTGGTACCCGTGCCCCTGGGCCCGGCCGAGGCGTTCACCTGCCGCGCCGACAGCACGTATCTGATCACTGGGGGCCTGGGGGTGCTCGGCCTCGTCGTCGCCGAGCACCTGGCCGCACGCGGGGCCCGCCGGGTCGTCCTGCTCGGCCGGACGCCCATGCCAGCGCGGGCGAGCTGGACAGATGAGGATCCGCGAGCCGCGTCCCTCCGGCGGCTGGAGGCCGCCGGGGTCACCGTCCACACGGTCGCGGCCGACGTCACCGACCTGGCGGCGATGCGCGCGGCGCTCGACGTCGCGCACCTGCCCCCCGTCCGGGGCGTCGTGCACGCCGCCGGCGTGGTGCACGGCGAGCTGCTGCGCCGCCTCGACGACGGGCGGCTGCGCGAGGTGCTCGCGCCGAAGGTGGACGGGGCGTGGGTGCTGCACCAGCTGTTCCCGCCGGGCAGCACCGACTTCTTCGTGCTGTTCTCCTCCGCCGGCCCGCTGCTCGGGCTGCCGGGTCAGGGCGCCTACGCGGCCGCGAACACCTTCCTGGACGTCCTCGCCGCGCACCGGCGGACCGCCGGTCACCGCGAGTCGGTGAGCATCGCGTGGACGAGCTGGCAGGGCCTGGGGATGGCGACCTCGGGCGACACCACGGACATGGAACTCGCCGCCCGCGGCACGACGCCGATCTCACCGGACGAGGCGTTGCGCGCGTTCGACCAGACCGCCGCCGCATCGTCAGCGTCAGCGGCGGCAACGTCGGCGGCGGCCAGGGCCGGTGCGCCGAGCGCACCGCTGGTCGCGGTGCTCGGGCTCGCCCGCGGGCACACCGGCCCCCGGCCGGCGCTGCTGTCCGAGCTGGCGACCACCGACGCGGCGGCACCGGCCGACGTGCCGGACTGGATCGGCCTGCGGGGCAACGAGCTGGCCGACCACCTGCTGGGCGTGGTCGGTGGCCGGGTCGCGGCCGTCCTCGGCACGGACGTGACCAGCCTCGACCCGCACCAGCCGCTCACCGATGCGGGGGTCGACTCGCTGCTCGCCGCCTCCGTGCGCATCGCGCTGGAACGCGAGTTCGGCCTCGCCCTGCCCGCGACGCTGCTGTGGAACCATCCCACGGTGGTCGCGATAGCCGGCCATCTGGCGTCGATCCTCGGCGACGCCGGTGATCCGGCCCTGCCGCACCTGGTGGGCGGAGGCTGAGGGGCCGCGCCGGGCCGCCCGCCCAGTTCAGCGGCCGGGCGGACCGGCGCGCCCGGCCTGGCAGGGGGCTGACTTGGCTCTCCGGGCCCCGAATTCCGGGCTTCAGGGCTCCGGGGGTCGGGCGCCCGGACTTGGAAGGGGTCGGAGGGGCCCGGCTCCGGGCCCAGCCCCGACTCCAGCCCCGACTCCAGCCCCGGTGACCACGGCTCGCAGCAGCAGCGCGACGCCGTGGGCGAACGAGTCGCCCCCCGCGTCGGTCAGCAAGGGGCCTGCCTGGGCCAGGACGGGCAGGTCGGCCACCGGTATCGCGGCCCGCCGCAGACGTCGGGCCGCGGCGGCGGCCGGCGCGGCGTGCTGGTCCAGCAGCTCGCCCACCAGCAGGTGCCAGCAGCTGCGGTAGGCGAGCGCGGCGGCGGGCATGTCGAGCCCGGCCGCGAGCAGATCGGCCAGGTTCGCCTCGTCGAAGGCGAGCGACTCCGCGGCGACATACTGCCCGGTGACCAGCACAAAGGGCACCCAGGGCCAGTCGGCCAGCAGGTCGTGCGCCCCGATCAGCCGGGCCGCGACCCGCTCCAGGGGTGTCCGGCCCGACACGGTGACCGGCAGGCCGGACGCGACGCTCGCGAGCATCGCGGTCAGCAGCGCGTCCCGGTCGGCGATGTGCCGGTACAGCGAGGTCGTCGCGGTGTTCAGTTCCGCCGCGACGGCCCGCATGGTGAGCCCGTCCAGGCCGTCGCGGGCGACGACCCGCAGGGCGGCGTCGACAACCACCTGCGGGGTGAGACCCCGCCGCGGCCGCCGGTGGCCGTAGCGGCCGAGCACCCCGGACGGCCGCGTCGCCGGCTCCGTCCGGGCAGGGGGCTCGGCACCGGACTCCGCACCGGACTCCGCGGTGCCCGCCGTGTCGCCGTCTTCACCCTGTGCCCACACCGGACCATCGTCGCATGCCGACCCGTCAACCCAGGTCAGATGCAACTAAGGTCTTCCTTAAGCGAATGGTCTATGCATAAGGTTACCCTTAGCTGCCCGCTGGTTGGGTGGCACGGGCCCCCAGGAGAAGACCTCGATGAACGTTGCTCTCAACCGTCGCGCGTTCGGGCGCGCCGGCCTGCTCGCCGTCGGCGCCCTCACGGCGCCGGCACTGCTCGCGGCCTGCGGCGACGACGATCCCGCCGTGCCAGCCACGGGCGCGGCGGGGGCGGCGGCCCCGCGCCGCGGCGGGAAACTGCGGGCCGCGTTCGCGAGCAGCCCGGCCGACACCCTGGACATCGTGAAAGGGCACGACGTCCTGGGCTCGGTGCGCGGCCTGGCGGTGTACGAGCGCCTCGGCGACGCCCACCCGGACGGCTCGGTCACCCCGCGCCTGTTCGAGAGCCTGACGCCCAACGCCGACGCGGCCGTCTGGACGCTCAAGCTGAAGCCGGGGATCACCTTCTCCGACGGCAAGCCGTTGACGACGGCCGACGTGCTGGCCAGCTTCGCGACGTTCGCCGGCACCGAGAGCGGCGCCGCGATCGCCGCGATCGATCTGAAGGCGAGCAAGGCGACGGACGCACGCACCGCGACCATCGCGCTGACCGCCCCCGTGTACGACCTGCCGGCCCGAGTCAGCGGCGTCGTCCTGGTGATCATGCCGGGTGGCAGGCCGGCGTCCCAGCTCGGCGACGTGGTCGGCAGCGGCCCGTACGAGATCGCCTCGTTCGTGCCCGGCCAGCGCACGGTCCTGCGCCGGCGCGCCGACTACTGGGACGGCGACACCCGGGGCTACCTGGACGAGATCGAGCTGGTGGCCGCGCCGGACGCGAAGTCGCGGCTGTCCGCGCTGCGGTCGGGCCAGGTGGACTGGGCCGACGACGTCGCCTACCTGGACGCTTCGACCCTGCGGGAGGACCGCGGGGTCACCATCCACCGCGGCGCGGCCGAGCAGGGCCTCGCCTGGTTCCTGAACATGGCGGCGCCGCCGTTCGACAACGAGCGCGTCCGGCAGGCCCTGCGGTACGCGGTGGACCGCGAGAAACTCGTCGAGACCACGCTGTTCGGATTCGGCTCCGTCGGCAACGACCTGTGGGGCAAGGGCCTGCCGAACTACAACGGCTCGATCGCGCAGCGGCCGCACGACCCGGCGAAGGCGAAGTCGCTCCTGCGGGAGGCCGGGGTGCCCACCCCGGTCAAGGCCACCCTCCTGACCTCGCCCATCGGCCCGGGTCTCGTCGAGGCGACCCAGCTCCTCGCCGACCAGGCTCGCGAGGTCGGCTTCGACATCAAGGTCGAGGTCATCCCGCCGGACGTCTACTTCGCGCAGCCCGAGGAGTGGGCGAAGGCGTCGGGCGTGGCGTTCGCCCAGGTCGGCGCGTTCACCGACATGGCCCCGCTGGTCTACCTGTCCGACGGCCCGTTCAACTTCGGCTGGCGCAAGCCCGACTGGGACGCCGGGTTCGCCGACGGAGTGGGCGAGCTCGACGCCGCGAAGCGGCGAACGACGTTCGACGGCCTGCAGAAGCAGCTCTGGGACTCCGGCTCCGACCTCGTGTGGGGCTTCGCGCCGAGACTCGTCGCCACGGCGCCGTCCGTCGGGGGGGTCGACTCCAGCCCCAACTTCGGCATCCCGGACCTGATCTTCATCCATCGCACGGGGTGAGCACTCCGCCTGCCGGGCCGCGTGCGCTGGCCGGCCGCGTGCCGTCGCCCTTCCGGCGGCTGGCCGGTGCCTTCGCCGTCATCCTCGGGGTGTCCGTCGTGACCTTCGCCGCGACGTCCGCGCTGCCCGGTGACAACGTGCGCGCCCGCCTGGGCCCCTACGCCACGGAACAGCGGCTCCACGCGGAGCATGTCCGGCTGGGGCTCGAGCACCCGGTCTGGGAGCGGTACCTGCGGTGGATCTCCGGGCTGGCGCACGGCGACCTGGGCCGGTCGCAGGTGAACGACCTGCCGGTGGCCACCCTGCTGTCGCGGCCGATGGTGAACAGTCTGACGCTGGCGGCCGCCGCCCTCGCCGCCGTGCTGGTGACCGGCACACTGGCCGGCGTGACCGCGGGCCTGCGGCCCGGCGGGGCCGTGGACCGGCTGCTGCTCCTGTTCTCGCTGACGGTGTCGGCCGTTCCGGCCTTCGTCACCGGTTCCCTGCTCGTGCTGCTGTTCGCCGTCGACCTGCGTTGGCTGCCCGCGCTCGCGCTGGTCGATCCCACCCGCCCGGCCATCCTCCAGCCACGGCTGCTGGTCCTGCCCGCGGCCGCGCTGACGCTAAGTTCCTTCGCCTACGTGACGCGTCTGGTCCGCGCCAGCGTGCTCGACGCCGCCGCGATGCCCTGGGCGCTCGCCGCCCGCCTGCGCGGCATCCCGCGCCGGCGGGTCGTCGCCCGGCACATCCTTCCGGCGGCGCTGCCCGTGCTGTGCCAGGCCGGGGCACTGACCATGATCGCGATGGTCACGAACGTCGTCGTCGTCGAGATCGTGTTCGGCTACCCGGGGGTGGGAAATACGCTGCAGACCGCCGTCTCCCAGCGGGACGTCCCGGTCATCCAGGCGGTGACGATCGTGGTCGCCGCGTTCGTGGTCACGGTGAGCGCCCTCGCCGACGGCGCCGTCCGGCTCCTGCTCCCCCGCGCCCGGACGGCCACGTGAGCGGGCCCTCCGCCGCGTCCGGCACCGGGCCGGCGACCGAGACCGCCCTGCCCGGCGAAGCGACCGGGGCCGCGTCAGAGCCGGGTGGCCGCGGCGGCCGTGGGCTCCCTGGACGCCAGCACCTGCGCGGACGCACCGGACTGGTGATCGGTCTGCTCGTCCTCGGCGTACCGGTGCTGACGACTCTCGTCGGTGTCTTCGTCCACCCCTACCCGACGACCGCCAGCGTCTCCGGCCCGCTCGCCGGGCCGAGCGGGGCGCACCCGCTCGGGACCGACCTGCTGGGCCGGGACGTGCTCTCCCGCATGCTCGTCGGCGGCCGGAGCCTGCTGCTCATCACGGTCCTCGCGGTCGCCTCCGCCCAGCTGATCGCCGTCAGCACGGGCCTGCTCGCGGGCTGGCTCGGCCGGGGCGGCGCGCGGGCCGTGCTGGCGGTGTTCGACGTCATCCTCGCCGTCCCCGCGGTGCTGGTCCTGGCCGCGGCGGCGAGCGCGCTGGGCGTGGGTGGCCTCGCCGCCTTCGCCGCGATCGTCGTCGTCCTCACGCCGCCCACCGCGCGGGTCATCTACGCGGCGACCCGCGCGCTCGTCACGGAGCCCTACGTCGAGGCGGCGGTCCTGTGCGGGACACCGACCCGCCAGATCCTCGTCCGCGACCTGCTTCCCAACCTCCGGACGATCATCTTCGCGGACGCCGGCACGCGGATGGTCGAGGCCATCATCATCATCAGCGCGGCCGGGTTCCTGGGCTTCGGCCCCCAGCCGCCCACTCCGGACTGGGGCCAGATGATCAACGAGAACGGCGGGGGCATCACGGTCGCGCCCTGGTGCGTGCTGGCCCCGGCCCTCGCGATCACGCTGCTGGCGGTGGGCACGAACCTGATCAGCGACTGGCTGGTCGCCCACTCCGACGGGACGAACCGGGAATGACCACCAGAACGGCCGGCGCACCGGACGTCGGCAAGGCCCCCGAGGGCCCCGAGGAGCCCGCCGCGGACGTCGTCGTGGCCGACCTGAGCGTCGCCGCGGCCGGCGGGCGCGCGGTCCTCGACGGCGCCTCCTGTGACCTGCCTGCCGGTGGGACCCTCGCGGTCATCGGCACCTCCGGCGCGGGCAAGACGACGTTCGCGCTCGCCCTGCTGGGCCACCTCGGGCCGGGCCTGACCCGGACGTCGGGCGGCGTGACGATCGGCGGGGTCGACGTGTTCGCCCCGCGCGCGTCCCGCGCGCGGGAGCTGCGCCGCCGCCGGGTGCGCTACCTGCCGCAGGATCCGGCGGCCTCGCTCACCCCGACCATGCGCGTCTCGGCGCTGCTGACGGAGATGATCCGCCTCGTCGGCGGCCGGGGGGCGGACGTGCGGGCGAGGGCCGCCGCGGCGTTGCGCGCGGTCGGGCTGCCCGACGATCGGGCCTTCCTCGCGCGGTATCCCCACCAGCTCTCCGGCGGGCAGCGCCAGCGGCTGCTGCTCGCGCTCGCGCTGACCGGCGAGCCGGACGTGCTGGTCCTCGACGAGCCGACGGCGAACGTGGACCCCGACCAGGCGGCCGCCCTGCTGGCCCTGATCGAGCAGCGGCGGGCGGTGCGTTCGTTCTCGCTCGTGCTGGTCAGCCATGACCTGGCGGCTGTGGCCGAGCTGCCGGGCGTGCCCGAGCTCGTCGTGCTGGACGCCGGGCGGATCGTGGAGCGGGGAGCGCCCCGCGACGTCCTCGACCGGCCGCGCACCGGCCCGACCCGGGCGCTGAGTGCCGCCAGCCGGCGGCTGAGCCACGCACCGGCACCAGCACCGGCACAGCAGCCACCGGCACAGGCGTCGCCACGGGCGGCCGGGGCCGAGCCTGCCCCGGGCCCCGGCCCTGCCGCTGCCCCCTCCCTCTCCCCCGGGCCCGGCGCGGTGGAGCTGCGCGTCGCCGGGCTGCGGGTCTCCACCGGGGCCGCGCGCCGCCGGGCCGAGGTGCTGCGCGGTGTCGACCTGACCGTGCGACGGGGTGAGTGCGTCGGCGTCGTCGGCGTCTCCGGCACCGGGAAGACGACCCTGGCCCGCGCCGTCATCGGCCTGCACCCGTGGGACGACGGGACCGTGGAGCTCGACGGAGTGCCGCTGGCACCCTCGGCGACGGATCGCCCACCGCCGCAGCGCCGCCGGATCGGCTACGTCTTCCAGGACCCGTACACGTCCCTCAACCCGCGTCGTCCGGTCGGCGAGGCGGTGACCCGCGCCTACGCCCTCGCCGCGGGCGACGCGCGGGAGGCGGGGGAACCGGAGGGACCGGAGGAGTCGGGCGGTGAAGTCGCCGCGCTGCTCGCGGAGCTGGGGCTCGCCCCGGAGCTGGCGGCCCGCCGCCCCGGGCGACTCTCCGGCGGCCAACGCCAGCGGTTCGCCCTGGCCCGGGCCCTGGCCACGGCTCCGGACCTGCTGATCTGTGACGAGGTGACGTCGGCGCTGGATCCCGTGTCGGCCGGCGCGATCTGCGGGCTGGTCCGCGGCCTGGTCACCGAGCGCGGTCTCGCCGCCGTGTTCATCAGCCACGACCGGGGCGCCGTCAGCGCGGTGGCCGACCACGTCCGGGAGCTGCGGGGCGGGCTGCTCGCCGCCCCGCCGCCCGGGGCCTGACCGCGGCCCCGCCGCTCAGCCGTTCGCCCCCGTCGGCAGCTGGCTGCCGCCGGGCGCGGGGATCGCGGGCCCCCCGGGTACCGCCGCGCCCGCCGGGCCGTCGGCCGCCGCGGCGCGGGGGGCCGTCGGTACCGGTCGGACCAGCAGCAGCACCGCGACACCCGCCACCAGCGCGGCGACCCCGCTGATCAGGAAGACCCGATCGAGCCCGTCGGCGTACGCGGCGTGCAGGGCCTGGTCGACCGCGGCGCGCGCGGCCGCGGGCACGCGCGCGATGATCTCCGGCGCGCCGCCGCCGGACAGCGCGCTGGCGGTGGCCTGCGGGTCGTCGAACTGGCCGCTGTCGCTGAGCGTGGCCCGTGCCTGCCCGGCCAGGGCCGTGCCGAAGACGGGAACGCCGACCGCGAACCCGAGCTGGCGGAACGTGTTCATCGCGCCGTTGGCCATGCCCGCGCGCTCGGGGGGCGCCGTGGTGAGCGCGGCGGAGGCGAGGACCGGCGAGGCCAGCCCCACCCCGACACCGGTGACGATCAGTCCGGCCAGCAGCGCGGTCCATCCCGACGACGGTGCGATGACCATGTCGAGCAGCGTCCCGGCTCCCACGAACAGCAGGCCGGCCCCGATCGAGATCCTCGGCGGGACTCCGTGCAGCAGCCGGCCGCCGGCCCCGGCGACCACGAACGACATCCCCGCCAGCGGGGTGAGCACCAGACCGGCCTTCACCGGGTCGAAGTCGAGGACGGTCTGCGCCCACACCGACACGAACACCAGGTTGGCGAACGCCGCCCCGGTCAGGACGAAGCCGCCGAGCATGAGCGCGGAGAACGACGGGCCGCGGAACAGCCGCGGGTCGAGCATCGGCGCGCGCCGGCCGCGTTCCACCAGGACGAAGACCACCAGAGCCACGGCGGCGCCGATGAGGCACCCGAGGGTGACGAAATCCGACCAGCCCTGGTCACCGGCCTCGATGAGGCCGTAGATGAGCAGGGAGACCCCGAGCGTGAACGTGACGGTGCCGGGGATGTCGATGCGGCCGCTCGCCCGGTCCCGCGACTCCGTGACGGCACGCAGGGCGATGACGATGGCGACCGCGGCCACCGGCAGGTTGACCAGGAAGATGGCCCGCCAGCTGATGTGCTCGGTGAGCAGGCCGCCGACGATGGGGCCCAGCGCCGCGGCGGCGCCGTTGACCGCGCCCCACACCCCGAAGGCCACACCGAGGTCACGGCCGCGGTAGGTGGCGCTGAGCAGGGCGGCGTTGGTCGCGAACATGGCCGCGGCACCGAGCCCCTGCATGCCCCGGGCGGCGATCAGGAAGCCGATGTTCGGAGCCAACCCGCAGGCGAGCGAGGCCGCCGCGAAGACGACCAGCCCGAGGAGGAAGATCCGGCGGCGGCCGAAGAGGTCGGACGCCGAGCCGATCGCCATCAGCAGGGCGGCGAGCACCAGGACGTAGATGTCGACGGTCCACTGCAGATCGGTGAACGAGGAGTCGAGCGCGTCGGCCATGGCCGGCACCGCCACGCTGACGATCGTGACGTCGAGGAGCAGCATGAAGGTGCTCAGGGAGACCGTGAGCAGGGGTAGCCATTTACGCATGGGGAGCCGTTCTCGGGAGGGGCGAGGCGGCGCTCGGGCGTCGACCCGACGCGTCCCGCCGGCGGTAGCGGGAGTGACCTCGGGTTTACTGGTGGCCCGCGGCCGGGTGGGGAAGACGGGCGAGCGCGGCCTCGCCGGTGGGTGCGGTGCCAGGCGCCAGGCGCCAGCCCTCGGCTCCGCGGCGCCGCTGCCAGAAGGCGGCGTACCGGCCGCCGGTCCCGATGAGCTGGGTATGGGTTCCGGACTCGACGACGAGGCCCCGCTCCAGGACGAGAATCTGGTCGGCCGCCATCACCGTCCCCAGCCGGTGCGCGATCACGAGCAGCGTGCGGTTGTTCGCCAGCGCGGCCAGTGCCTGCGCGACGGCCTGCTCGTTCTCCGGGTCCAGCGCGGACGTCGCCTCGTCGAGCAGCACGATCGGAGCGTCCTTGAGGATCGCGCGGGCGATGGACACCCGCTGGCGCTCGCCGCCGGACAGGGCGCTGCCGCCCTCCCCGACCCGGGTGTCCCAGCCCTCGGGCAGCCGCGCGACGATCTCGTCGACCCGGGCCAGCCGCGCGGCCTCGCGCACCTGCTCGGCGCTCGCCCCGGAACGTCCGACCCGGATGTTGTCCTCGATGCTGCCCTCGAACAGGTAGACGTCCTGGAAGACCACGGAGATCAGCGACGTCAGCTCGTCGGGGTCGATCTCCCGGACGTCGACCCCGCCGATCCGCACGGCTCCCGAGTCGGTGTCCCAGAAGCGCGCGATGAGCCGGGTGACCGTGGTCTTGCCGGAGCCCGACGGGCCCACCAGCGCGGTCATCGTGCCCTCGGCCAGCCAGGCGGACACCCCGGAGAGCACGCGGCGGCCCTCGTAGCCGAACACGACGTTGTCGAGCTCGATGCCGGTGCCCTCGGGGTGCCGGGGGGCCGCCGGGGTTGGCAGCGTCGGTAGGGCGAGCAGGTTCTCGATGCGCTCGAGGGCGCGGCTGGCCTTCTGCAGCTCGGTGCCCAGCGCCGCGGCCTCCGCGACGGGTTCGATGAACCTGGCCGCCAGGGCGAGCACCGCGAGCAGCGTGGGCGCGTCGAGCGAGCCGTCGAGCGCGAGGTAGGTGCCGAGGATGATGACCACGGTGAACGCGGCCTGGACCGCGACCGCGAAGCCGATCAGCCCCGGCACGGCCACGCTCAGCTGCCGGTGCCCGGCCGCCCGCTGCCGTTCCAGGGCCTCGTCGAGCGCCCGGGCGGCGGGCCCGGTCGCACCGCGGCCGAACACCCGCAGCACCCGCTGGGCCCGGGCGAACTCGAGCACCCGCCCGCCGGCGTCCACCTGGGCGGCGTCGCTGGCGGCGTCGGCCTGGTGGGCGAGCCGGGTGCTCCAGCGGTAGACCAGCGCGAGCATCGGGACGGTGAGCGTGGCGGCGAGCGCGAGCCGCCAGTCGAAGACGTACATCAGCGCGACGACGACACCGGGGGTCACGAATCCGGTCAGCAGCGGCCGCAGCAGGTGCGCGAACACGCCCATGACGTCCATGACGTCCCGCGTGGCGAGCTGGTTGACCGCCGCCGTCCGGTCAGCCGAGAACCAGCCGAGCGGGAGGCCGGCGACCCGGTCGCCGATGCGGTGGTGCACGGTGCGCGAGAGGCCGGCACCCGCGTCGGCGCTGGCCAGCAGGCCCACCCGGTGCGCGAACCCGTACCCCGCCGTCGTCGCGACGAGGGCCAGGATCCACGGCCAGACGTCATCCGGGTTGTCGCCGAGCAGCGCGCGCAGGATCGGCACCAGCAGCACGAAGGCCGCGCCCTGCAGGACGGCCGCGCCGACGAGCCAGCCGAGCAGGCTCCGCAGCTCGCCCCGGTGCTCCGGGCCGAGCAGTGTGAACAGCCTCCGGATCACCGGGCCTCCTCCGTTCCGGTCAGCGCGCCCGCGGCACCGCGAACGCCGGCAGGTCCCGGGGCAGGGCCGGGACGTGCGTGCGGGTCGGCGGCGCGCTCGTGCGCCGCCCACATCCGGGCGTAGACGCCGCCCGCCGCGACCAGCTCGGCGTGGGTGCCCCGCTCGGCGATCGCGCCGTCGTCGAGAACGACGATCTGGTCGGCGGCGACGATCGTCGCCAGCCGGTGGGCGATGACGAGCACCGTCTTCTCCCTGGTCAGTTCGGAGAGAGCGTCCTGGATGTCGGCCTCGGCCTCGGGGTCGGTGAACACCGTCGCCTCGTCCAGGACGATCACGGGGGTGTCCGCGAGCAGGGCGCGGGCGATCGCGACCCGCTGCGCCTCACCGCCGGAGAGCTGGCCGTCCTCACCGATGACGGAGTCGTAGCCCTGGGGCAGCTCACGGATGCGGCTGTCGATGCGCGCGGCCTGGGCGGCGGCGCGCACCTCGGCGAGATCGGCCTCCGGCCGGGCCAGCCGGATGTTGTCGGCGATCGAGTCACGCAGCAGGTGGGTGTCCTGGAAGACGAAGGCGACCCGGCGGTACAGCTCGTCGGGGGCGATGTCGCGCAGGTCGACGCCACCCAGCCGGATCGCGCCGCCGGTGACGTCGCCGAAGCGCGGCACCAGCGACGCGAGGGTCGACTTGCCGGAGCCCGACGCCCCGACCAGCGCGGTGATCGTCCCGGGGCGCAGGGTCAGGTCGATGCCCCGCAGGACCTCGGTCTCCCCGTCGTAGGAGAACCGGGCGTCCTCGAAGACGACGTCGTTGCCGGCCGGGACGGCGGGCTCGGCGGTGACGGGCAGCGGGGGCACGGCCAGCACGCCCGTCACGTTCGCGGCCGCCTGGTGGGCGGTGCGCATGTTGTAGATCCCGTAGCTGAGCGCGAGGATCGGCGCCGCGAGGCCGGCGCCGAGCAGCGCGAACGGCAGCAGGTCGACCGGCTCCATGCCGGCCTTCGTGACGAGCAGCGCGCCGCCGACGATGACGGTGAGTAGCGCCACCACCGGGGAGAGCAGGATCTCCGAGATCGCGCGCAGGCCGATCGTCGAGGTGACCCAGCCCTTGAAGAAGGTCGAGTAGTCGTCGGCGGCCCGGGTGAAGCGCTCGTGCGCGCCGCGCGCCCGGCCGAAGATCTTCACGACGGCGATGCCGTCGACGAACTCGACCGTGCTGGCGCTGATGGCCCGTGTGGCCTCGTCGAAGGGCTGGAGCTGGGCGCCGACGGCCGCGAGGTTCCGCCCGTAGAAGTAGAGGCCGACGATCAGCGGAGCGAGGGTGATCAGCGCCATTCTCCAGTCGACCCAGAACAGGTAGGCCAGGGTCGTCAGCGGCACGACGGTCGCCGCGGTGATCTCCAGCCGGGAGTGCGCGACCAGGTGGTGCATGGTCGTCACGTCGTCCTGGACGGCCTTCTTGACCGTGCCGGAGTTGCGATCGGAGAACCAGCCCAGCGGCACCCGGCCGAGGTGGCTGACGATCCGCCGGCGGATGTCGAGCTGCAGCCGGTTGTCCGCGAAGTGGCTCACCCCGCCGGCCACGGCCAGCAGGACGAGCCGCGCGAACAGGGCCGCGACGCCGACCCAGGTGATCGTCCAGGCGCGCCCGTGATCGACCGGGCCGTCGTCGAGCAGGACGCGCCCCAGCTCGGCGGCGGCGATGAAGGGCACGACGCTCACGGCCGCGGAGACGGCCTGCGCCGCGGTGGCGAGCCACAGCCGGCCCCGGATGGGCCGCAGCAGCGCCGCCAGCGCTCCTCGATCTTCGTTCATGTGTCGACCTTCGCTAGATCGTCCAAGCCTTCGCTGAACAGTGTGCAACAGATGTTAGACACCGTCTAATAGCTTAGGCTGACCTTAGCCGATGGATGTTCCTCGCATCAAGACGGGGGCGCTCGAGCCCGGCGGTTAAGGTGACCCCATGGACCGGCCCAGCCACTCCGCACGATCGCGCCTGGCCGCCGGTCTGCCGCCGATGACGGCCGAGAAGATCGTGGACACGGCGCTGGAACTGACCCGCGGCCAGGGTCTCGACGGCTGGTCGATCCGCCAGCTGTCCGGAGCCCTGGAGGTCTGGCCCGGCGTCATCTACCACCACGTCGGCGACCGCGAGACCGTCGTCGACGCCATCACCGACCGGGTGATAGCCCTCATCCCCGTCCCGGACGCCGACCTGCCCTGGCGGGAGTGGTTCACCCGGCTGCTGCGCGAGGGCCGGGCGGTGCTGCGGGAGTTCCGCGGGGTCGCCCGGCGCGTCGTCCTGATCGGGCCGACGGTTCCCGCCGCCCTGCCCACGATCGACCGCGGCGTCCAGGTGCTGCAGCGCGCCGGTTTCGGCGGCGACGCGACCCTGGTCTACCGGTTCCTGCTCAACACCGCGTTCATGATGGTTGCGGCGGAGGACGACCGCGCCGAGCGGCCGGAGGCGCGCGGCAAGATGGCACAGGTCCTCAGTGACTTCCAGGACACCCCGCAGCCCGGCCTCGCCGCGGCCAGCGTCGACGCCCTCGCCCGGGCGCGCGACCCTCGGCCGCCCGCCGAGCTGGACGTCGAGTTCTTCGAGTTCACCGTGGCCCGTGCCCTCGACGGCGTCGCGACCTGGTTGGAGTCGTCGAGCGCCCCGCGATGACCGGCGGCGCGCACGGCCGGAGCCGGCGGCGCCCCGGCGTCAGGTCGCCGACCCCGCGGCGAAGCCGGACTCCAGGCTCTCCTGCAGCCGGAGTGCCAGATCGGCGCGACGCAGCACCCCGAGCTTGCCGTAGGCGCGTTGCAGGTGGTTCTCGACGGTCCGGACAGACACGACCAGACGGGACGCGATCTCCCGGTTCGACAGCCCGACGTCCGCGAACGCCGCCACCTCCCGTTCCCGCGGGGTGAGCTCGGGGCCGGGAACCCCGTGCGACCTGGTCCCGCCACGCGTCGCCGCGGCACCGGCGGCGACGCTTACCTCGTCGGACGCCCAGGGCGGCAGCGGCCCCCCGCATCGGGAGACGAGATCGGCGCCGCGGACTCTCGCCAGCCGCCCGCTGCGGACCGCACCGCGCATCTGATACGCGGCGGCGGCCTGGACGGCGGCCTCGGCGGCCAGCGGCAGCAGGCACATGTCCTCGAAGCGGCGGGAGACGCCACTCAACGCGTCACCGTCGGCGCCGGCAAGGGCCCGGACATGAGCGGACCACGCCTGCGCCACCTCGGCGGCCCCGATCCGGGTGGCCAGGGCCTCACACCGGGCCACCACGGCGTTCGCGACGCCCAGCCGCGCGGCGAGGTGCAACGCCTCGACGGCGCGAACAATCCGCCCGGCGGCCACGAAACGGTCGGCCAGCTCCAGCGCGAGGGCGACGGCCCGCGCCCGGTCACCGGCATGCGCGTGCACGGCCGCCTCCTCGATCTCCACCCACCCGCGGGCGGTCGTGGAGCCGCCGGTCGAGGCCACCAGCGCACGGGCCTCCGCGATCGCCACCAGCGCGTCCGCGTGGGAGCCGGCCTCCGCGAGGGCACCCGCCAACTGGGCACGCGTCCAGCAACGGATGTCCGGGATGCTCGCGGCGGCGGCCGAGTCATCGGAGCGCCGCAGCAGGTCGACAGCCTCGGCGTTCCGGCCGGTCAGCCTCAGGTGGTGGGCCTCGACAAGCACGGTCAGCGGATCCCACATCACCCGGGACGGGCCGTCGGCCAGCCGGCGGCGCACCCACCGCAGCGTCGCCGAGGCGTCGCCCATCCGTCCCAGTGCGACGCAGGCGGCCACCGTCGCCAGCCGGTGCGGCAGCCAGTGGTGATCAGCCCACCGGTCGAGTGCCGGCAGGCAGCTGTCCAGCAGCTCGAGGGCACCGGCCGCGTCACCGAGCTCGGTGCGCGCGACCGCCATGACCGGGACGGCCTCGCGCACCAGCGGTGAGTCCGCGTTCTCCCCCGCGATGGCGGACCCGACCAGCGTCAGCGCCTCCGGCAGGCGGTCCGCGAGCATCCAGACGATCGCCAGGGTGGCCGACAGCTTCGCCTCGTCCGCGGCGGGCACCGCGGAGCGGACGGCGGCGAGCAGCGCCTCAGCGTCGTCGATCCGGCCCAGCCCACCGGCCATGTTCAGCGCCCGGGTGCGGGCCAGCGCGGCCAGCTCCTCCCGGGGGGCGTGGTCACAGCCCGGCCCGAAGACGTCCTCGGCGTCCGAATGCCTGCCCTGCGAGCACAGGGCCCGGCCCAGCAGCAGCTCGATGCGGCTGCGGGAGAGGGTCGGCTCCCGCACCGCGATCGCGAGCCGGCACAGCCGTTCGGCGAACACGACGTCGCCGGTGCCCACCGCCCGTTCCGCCGCCGCGATCAGATGCGCCGGTTCGGGCATCTGACCCGCGTCGAGACGCAGCCGGACGGCCCGCAACAGGTCGGTGCGCCGACGCAGCCCCGTTTGTTCGATCGCGCCGGCCAGCCGGGCGCGCAGTCGCCGCGCGGTCAGCTCCGGCAGGGACGCGACCAGCACCTCGCTGTGCAACGGATAGAAGAGGCGCAGCTGGACACGGCGGCCGACTCCTTCGGCCACGATGATCCGGCGCCGGTTGAGCGACTCGGCCGCGGCGGCGAGCTCCGCCACAACGGGCAGATCGGCCTCGAGGGGCTCGGCGAGCGCCACCATGGCGACCAGCTCGACCTCATCCGGCGCGAGGTCGGCCAGCCGAAGCCGGACCAGGTCGGAGAGCCGGCCACCGCTGCTCGCGAGACCGGACCACCGCCAGATCCCGTCCGCCTGGACCAAGGTCCCCTCAGCCAGGGCGTGACCCACCAGCTCACACAGGTAAAGGGCATTGCCCCGGGTCAGGTGGTGCAGCCTGGCCAGCGTCGACTCGTCGACGGTGCCGCCGAGCCGGGCCCGGACCATCGCGTGCACACCGCTCTCGTTGAACTCGGCCAGGTCGAAACGTTCGGCGAGCCGCTCCATCCAGAGCCTGCTGACGCCCCGGTGCTGGTTCTCACCGGAGCAGACGGCGGCGACGAGAGTGACCCGGCCGGTGGCGACCAGGTGGTGCAGCATCGCCGCCGGCTCGGAATCCAACAGGTGCGCGTCGTCGACGCCGAGCACCACCCGTCCCGCCGTGCCGGCCGCCGGCGGGAACCGAGCGGGCGCTCGGTTCCCGCCGCCCGCCTCCGGACCTCGGCGGGTACCGGAGAATCCGTGGTCCGGGCGTGCCGCGCCCAGACCCGCCGAGCCGAACACCCGCCGCGGGCGGGCATCCGGGCCCCCCGGCCGGTGCTCCGTGTCGCGAGGCCGAAAACCCCCGGTCGGACCGCCCTCGAGCGGATCCCCGCCCAGCAGGTCGAAGGTCGCCGAGAGCTCCGCCAGCAGCGAGCCGGGCAGGTCGGGATGGGTCCCGTGTGGAGCGTCGATCAGTCGGACCGGATCACCGGCTGTCGCCACCTCCGCCAGGGCGGTCCGCAGCAGCCGGGTCTTGCCCACACCGGGCTCGCCGACGAGAACGACGCTGGTTCCCCGCCGGACGGCGCCCACCACCGCGGCGAGCTCGGACGCACGGGCCGCCATCGGCCACTGCTGGTTGCTGACGGCGCGGTCCTCGCCGGGCGCCACCGGCCCCACGCCGCCGTCGGATTCTCGGGTGTCCAGGGCCAGCGAGCCAACCCGGTTCAGGAAGTCCAGTTCTTGACCGCCGGTGTTTCCCTTATGCACCGGTACACCGCGAGGTGCCCGCGATCATTGTGGCAAGCTGTCTCGACACGGTCAGAGCGGCGGCACGCCGGTTCCCCACGAACGGGGCTGGCGAATCCGGCCATCGTGGACGCAATAGTTTCCGCATCCTCGTCCCATCCTTGTCAAATTGTGTGCATCGAGATTCGCCGCGCCTGCCGGGACCCGCACCGGGTGCCGCCTGGAACATCGCTTTTTGATGCGCTGCAGCGGTGTGGTCAGAATGACGCCCTGAGGTTACAGATCATCTCCAGTGTCGACATCGGTGCTTTTGTTGCCGGCCGGGAACGACCTGGGCGGTCGTCCCGGTGGTCGCGACCGCTCCGTCACTCAGGCGGCGCCGTGACCGGAACGGCTCCGCCGTCCAAGCGCGCCCGCAACCGTCGGCCAGAGGTGCCGACCGGCGTCCCCGGCCCGACTCGACATGCCCGACAGAGGGCGGGTGAGCAGACAGAAGATCGCTTCACGGAGACGGGACGACTCCGACCTAGACAGCGTCTAACAACTAAGGCCAACCTAAGCCAGCGACCATCGATCGTCAAGAAGATCTGACAACCTTTACACAGGATCACAATGCTGGCACGACGCCAGGCACCAATATCACGGAACGCACATCGAGCCATACGCTCGGACTTCATCGACATCAGGAACATCACCGGGCCACTCGCCTCCCCCGGTCTGTCCGGAAGGCGACGAAGGCTTGTGTTCCACGGGAACCCCGCTACGCCTGCCGGCACGAGCCAGCCGGCACGAGCAGCCGGCCCCAGCACCGTGGCTCCGCGGGCCCGCCCGCGCCGGTGGAGCGGCCAACGCCCCGAGCACACCCGCGCCGGCCGCGGCCCCCACCGTGAACCAGCTCTCTTTCTCCGGGCCAGGACGCGGGCGGCGCCGTTTCAGCCACGCTCCGACAGGCGGTTCACCAGGGTAGCCACCCCATTACCCGCCAATCACCGCCAATCACCTGCGGCCCGGGCGGTATCAAGGACACGGGTAGGCTGCGAAGGCCGCTGTCCGAGATTCCGTGCTCGCGAATCCCGCCGAGAGCAGATGGCAGACGGCGGCAGGCAGATAAAGGCGAGCGGATCCGCGCCGAAAGAAATCGTGCCCCGCGCATACCCGAATGAGCCGCTGTTCCCACACCCTCGGGTACTTCGGCAGAAGGTGAGAGAAGCTCATGCCTGGCACGCGAACCGCGGCCCCGGAAAGCACCGCGACGCGGGTTGCCCTGTGGCGGGCCATGCACGTCCAGGTCGACCCGCGGCCGCACGTGTTCGAGGACGAGATCGGCCTTCGGCTGGTGGCCCCGGGCGACGACTGGCGCGCCCGCCCGGACATGGACCAGCACGCGACGCGCCGCACCCGGGCATCCATGGTGGCCCGCGCCCGCCTCGTCGAGGACCTGGTCGCCGAACAGGCCGGCCGCGGTGTCAGCCAGTACGTCATCCTCGGAGCCGGCCTGGACACCTTCGCCCAGCGCCGGCCAGAGATCGCCTCGGGCCTGCGGATGTTCGAGGTCGACCAGCCGGGCCCACAGGCCTGGAAACGGCGGCGCCTCGCCGAGATCGGCTTCGGCGTCCCGGAATGGCTGCGGTTCGTCCCGGTCGACTTCGAGGTGGGGCCGTCCTGGTGGGAGCGGCTCACGGCCGCCGGCTTCGACCCGACGCGGCCGGCCGTCGTGGTCTGCGCCGGCGTCACCATGTACCTCACCAGGGACGCGACCACGGCCATGCTCCGCCAGGTCGCCGCGCTCGCCTCCGGCTCGACGCTCGTCACGACGTTCCTGGTGCCGCCGACCCTCGTCGAGCCGGCGGAGCGCGCCCTACGCGAGATGACGGAGAAGGCGGCGCGCGCAGCCAGGACCCCCTTCATCAGCTTCTTCACCCCGCCGGAGATGCTGGCGCTGGCCCGGGAAGCAGGTTTCGGGGAAGCCCGGCACGTGTCGGCCGGCGATCTGACCAGGCTCTACTTCACCGGCCGTTCGGATGACCTTCGGCCCTCAAGCTCGGAGGAGCTGCTGGTGACGACCACCTGACGACCCCGGCCGGCGGGCGCCGAGCCGAGCCGCTGGGCCGTCGGAGTCATCGCGGGGACTTCGGCGGTGGGCGCGCGCACCCTGGAAGCCGGCGCGCCGTTCACCGGAACGGCGCCGACCGCTGGCTTTCCCGCGTGATCCCTGGAGCTCCCGTGCCCGCTGTGCCGTATGACGTCAATGCGTCCCTGCTGCAGGCCGCCGCGTGCTCCGAAAACGAGATCAGCACGCTAATCAATTCACTCACCCTGGAAAGAGCCGCGCCGTCGATCCTCGACGAGATACTGGCCCGCCGCCTTCCCTGCGCGGACCTGGCCGGCACGGTCCTCTTCGAGCTCCGCCTCGGTCGGATGTCGGCGGAGCGCACGCTCTCCTTTCGCGACGGACGCGTCGAGGTGACCCGCAGCCGCGCCGACTCCCCCGGCGGGACGGGAACCCGGACGGTTATGACCCGACTCAAGGAGCTTCTCAACGGCCTGCACTACCCGGAGCACGAGGACACGTCGGTCTACCAGCCGCCCGCCACCAACCGGGGAGTCTCGGCCGTGCTTTTCTACCGGAACATAGTTTTCATCGAGAAAGGCCTCAACACCGAGATCGGACCACCGGAATGGACGCCACGCGTACCCGTATGACCCGGAACCGACGGCGCGCGAGGAACCGCATAACGGCCACCGCTGGCGATCAGCTCGTCCACCACCCGGTCCACGTGGCCCGGCCGGCGGTGACCGCCGACGACGAGCACCCGCACACCGTCGATGACGGGCGGCCGCACCGGGACATGGTCTCCAGCCTCACCGAGGCGCAGGCCCCGGCAGCGCAGGCAGCGGCAGCGCAGGCAGCGAAGCGCCCAATCGGCGGCCACGGTCAGTCCTGCGGGCTAGATTCCCCTCGACGCCCGAGGCGGAAGGAACATGACATGGCGGAGCAGAGGAGCTGGGACATCGTCACCGGCCCCGGGCTGACGGCCCTTGGTATAGCCGCGTCCCGGACTGTGGAGTCGTCGATGCCCGACGCGCTCATCGACGACCGGTTCGGGGCCGCGTTCGTCCAGGCCGTAGCCTCACCCGTGCCGTTCCCGCTGAATTGGCCCGCCGAGGGCGAGCCGGTGACAGACCGGCAGGCGCTGTCTCTGCATACCTCCCGCTACATCGGCGTGCGCTCGCGGTTCTACGACGACTTCGTCCACGACGCACTTCGCGGCGGTGTCGGTCAGGTCGTTCTTCTCGCCGCGGGCCTGGACACCCGTGCGTTCCGACTGGGCTGGCCCGGCGACGTCACGCTGTACGAACTGGACCAGCCGCAGGTCCTCGCGTTCAAGGACGACGTGCTGCAGCGCAAGCAGGCGCAACCGGGCTGCCGGCGCGTCCCGGTCGGAACCGATCTGCGCGAGGAATGGCCGGGCGCGCTCATCGCGGCGGGGTTCACCCCGAGCGACCCAACCGCCTGGATCGCGGAAGGGCTGCTCGGCTACCTACCGGCGGCGGCCGAGGAACGCCTGATCCGGGAGATCCACCGGCTCTCCGTCCCCGGCAGTCGACTCGCGCTCGACCGCTTCGCCCACCTGGAGCGCCTCGCCTCCGACACCGCCACGCTGGACCAGCTCACCAGCCGGTCCGGGATCGAGGCGAGGGCCCTGTTCAACACCGAGACCCGCCCCCACCCCGCCCAGTGGCTACGCCCCAACGGCTGGACCATCCGCGAGGATGACGACCGCACGGTCGCCCACCGCTACGGTCGCGATCTGACCGACCCCTTCACCGGGAAGGCCACCCGGCCCTGGCTCGACACACAGTTCCTCACCGCCGAGCTCACCCGTACCTGACCCTCGAACGGAGCCATCCGCCCGGGTGGCGAGGAGCTCCTGGGAGTCGCTGAGGAACGGGTTCGGGAGCAGGACGGCATCATCTGCTCGCCGATGGCGTTGAACATCCGCAGCCCCCAGGAGACGGGCGCGCCGTCACCGCCGACTCGGCGGTACAGCTCGGCGCGGGCGCAGCGGCGGATCCGGCCGAGCTCCGGGCCGCTGGCGGTGTGCTCACCGATGCACAGAGGAAGTGCCAGGCCCCGAAGTCGACGGTGACGTAGCCGTCGTACACGCCGATCCGCCGCGGCGCGTACGGCGCCGCGACCTCCCAGGCAGTGCCATGCGCACAACAGTATCCCATTGGTCCGGGTGTCCAACAGGTACGGTTCGGCCATGTCGCCGCGTGTCCACGTCGCCTACCTACGCAGGAGTGTGATCAAGGGTGGCCGCGCAGCGGACATCCCCGCGCAGCGACGGCTGATCACCAGGTGGGCAGAGCGTGAGGGCATCACGATCGTCGCTTGGTTCGTGGATGCTTCGATCACGGCGAGCAAGAGCGACGTCAACCGCCCCGACTACAACCGGATGATCCAGTTCATCCGCGACGGCCACGCTAATTCGATCATCGCTGTGGAGGCGAGTCGAATCACTCGCCAGGTTCGCCAGGGGGAGGACATCGCCGATCTTCTCCGGTCGAGCCGTGGCGTGATCGTTATCCCGAATCAGGCGACCTACGATCCGTCCACCACCAACGGCTACGGCGACTGGTTGGGCCAGTTCACGGACGCCGTTAAAGAGTCGCTGGCGAAATCCAAGCGCGCGACCGATTGGCACGGAGACAAGAGGGAAGACCTCGATTACGCCGGAAGCCCGCCACCCTACGGGTGGGTGAAGGTCGTTCACCTCGACGGACACAACGTCGTGACATCCTGGGAGATCGAACCCGCCCAAGCGAAGATTATCCACGAGATTGCCAGCAGGATTCGCGGCGGCGAGGCTATCTACGGCATCTGTAAGGATCTCAACGCACGCGGCGTACCAGGGCCACGCTTTGCGAGAACCGGGCCGGATGAGGAGCTGCGCCGATCAACGTGGATTCTTTCGACGGTCCGGAACCTTATCCGTAACCCGAGGCTTGCAGGTTACCGCGCCGTTCGGGAAGTGGAGCCGGACGGTTCCCGGGGTACCTGGCGAATCCTGGGTAAGCCTAATCCGGACGTGGCGCGCAAATGGTTTGAACCGATCTTGACGGATGACGAATGGTCCGAAACGGTGGCCGCGATGCGGACGGGATCAAGCCGCAAGGCAACCGGCGGTCGGGTGAAAAACTTGCTCGCCGGATTCGTGGTCTGCGCCGAGTGTCGCGCCCGGTGCATCAAGGGCGATAAGCAATGGAAGCACCCTACGAATGAGGTATCACGCCGTCGCACAAAGGAGTGCAGTGCGCGGATGTCGATTTGGGATGCTGACCTTACGGCCCTGATCGAAGATCTTGTGTCTCGTCGTCTCGCGTCGGGCGAGTGGCGCGCGGACACACCTGGCGAGCCTGCCCTACTCGCAGAGGTCCGGCGGATCGAAGGGCAACAGGCTGAGATCGACGCTGCGGTGATCTCTGGCGAGATGGGCGCAGTTCATGCCGGGCGACTTCACAAGGCGCTAGACGAACGCCTGAGCGTGCTACAGCAGCAGATCGGCGCGACCCGCCGAACGGCCGTAGTCCTCGACCCGAACCAGGCCATGAGGCAGTGGAACGCGCCCGAACCCGAGCAGGGCACACCGGCATGGCAGGCATGGCTGACCGCCCGTCGCGTGGTCCTGGCGGAGTTGATCGAACGTATCGAGATCGCTCCCGGTCTACAGGGACGCGGGCCGTTCGATCCCGATCGCGTCCACGTGGCCTGGCGGAATGAGGAGAGCACCGCCTAGACGATCCCGTGCCGTCTCCGCATCACCCCTGCGACGGTCCGCATCACGCTTTGACTGACCGCAACACCCCATGATTAGGTCCGTCTACGGCCGTCCTGTCACCCCCCCCGACAGGGCGGCCTTCTCTTACCCCGACACGCCCCTGCGGGGCTCCGTGGTCGACGTACAGCGCCGCCTGGACACGGTGACGGGGAGGACCCGCCGACGACGAGGTCGAGCGGTACGCGGCGATGCTGCGACGGCAGGGTCTGAGCGGTCGCGGTTATACGGTCCGGCGTAGGCGCGCCGGTGTCGCAGAGTGCGGCACACCGATCTTCGAGATCGTGCTGTCGGTGCCGGGTACAGGCTCCGCCACCGCTTAACGCGCTGTACCTGGCCGCGTGCCCCCCGGATGGGACACGTCGGCATCTTCCCGAAGGCCCGTCTGATCTTGTGTCATCGTAGGTCGAGCAAGGACAGGCCGAGCACGCGGACGACAGCCTCCAAATGCCACGCCAAAGCCCCCACTGACCGACCGTGGGGCACGGGTGCCACCCGACCAAAAGGCAGCTAGCCGAAGTCCTGCGGCGGCGAACCCGGTTACTCGTGTGATCTTTCACGGATTGGCGTTCCCGCATGCCCGAATCTGCTGTACCCGATGTCGACGAGGTGGAATCGCCTCGCGATCAATGGCTGCGCCTGACCCTCGCTCGCGCCCCGAAACTGACCCCACGGGCCGAGGCCCGCATCGCGCTAGTCCTTACCGGTGTCGACCGTCAGGACACCCGCGCCGCCTAGACCTCGTTTAAACGCATCGCACTGCACACCCCCATTTCGCCATGCCCTCACCCCACAGGAGCAAGCTATTTACCAGAAGGAAAGTGAAGGCGTATGCCGCCGTTGTGGCAGCCACGGCGAGCTAGCTAAGGCGGGTCGCTACGCGGACGGTACCCAGCAGTACAGGACAGTCTGTAAGCCGTGCGAGGCCGCGCGGGCGCTCGCCTACTGGCGGTCGAAGAACCCAGGCGCGGATCGGATGATCCGGATTCCCGTCAGCGAACACGAGAAGGAAGATCGCGCATGACTGCCATCGCTCCCGAGGTAATCCCAGTCCACCACATGGATTGGCGATTCGCGACCGAACTCAACCGGTCGTCGCAACACCGGCCTGTTGCAGTGAAAGTAGCTGGTTGTTCATCGCGATGACGTTGGACATTGACGACTGGGAGCCCGTAACGATGACCATCGTCAATCAATGGTGCGCCCTGGACGATCACGCCGAAGCCGATCTGGCGCCAGTGGTCGGTGAAGATCTCGGTGACGAGGGACAGCAGGGTCTCGGTGTCGGTGGGCAGCGCAAAGACGTGCAGGGTGCCGTTGCCGAGTTCTTCGGTGACCCGGTATTCGGTGTCGGTGGTCAACGTCGTGTCCTCTCCGCGGCCGGGCTCAGGGGGCAGTCTCCGCAGGTACCGCCGCCCGGCACCCGGTAGAACAGGCAGCAGCTCCGCCGGACCACCGAGGAGACCGCCAGTCCGCCGTCGGAGGTGACGGCGTGGACGGTCGTACCAGCGAGCGGCGGTGTCGCCAGCAGCGCGGCCGCCATTCGGGGAACGTCCTTCGTGCGGGTGACGAGCGGGGAGGCGGCCAGTACCCGCGTCGAGCCGACCAGCGCGGACGCGGCGTTGCCCCAGAGCAGGCGCGGGGCGAGCCGGGTCTCACCCCGCAGGGCCGTGAAGTAGGGCCGCAGGTGGTCCTCGACGACGATCTCGCGGAGCAGGTCGACGGCGTCCGCCAGGCTCTCGACGCGCCAGCCGGCGGTCTCGTCCACGATCAGCCGCACGGGCGCGGTGAGCCTCGGCTGCACCCGGAGGCGGGGTGGGGGCAGGTCGGGGACGATGCCGGCGGTCGCCCAGCAGCCCAGGGCCACCGACCAGAGCCGGGCGGCGTGGCCGAGCGCGAGGGTGGACGCGGCGACCCGTCGTTCGACGCCGCCAAGCCGTTCGTTCACTCCGTCGACCGCGGCGGCCAGGGCCGCCCCGCCCCGGTAGAGCTCGTCGACACGAACCGGCACCGGCCCGGCCCCACCCACCTCGCCGGCACCGGCGAGATCGACCGCGATGTCGGCCTCGAAGTAGGGACTGATCTCGGCGAGCCTCCGCAAGGCGCTCGCCACCTCGGCGGCGGACACCGCCGACGCTCCCGTGACGGCCGGCACCGCTGCGGCGACCGGCACCGCCCCGGCGGTCGGCACCGCCGGGGCGGGCCGCCGCCCCGCTCCGGTCATGTCGGGCTGGCCCGTCACACTGCCTCCCGTAGCTCGAAGGTCCTGGTCACCGGGTCAAAGCGCAGGTCGTCGCCGTCGAAGGTGGTGTTCACCGCCCCGGAGGCGATCACCTCCGCCGGGCGGCCCGTGTGCAGGGTCCCCGTCCGGTCGAGGAGCCACACGCCGTCGGCCACGCGGAGCGAGAGCTCGAGGTCGCAGGAGTGTGGCGCTCAGGGCCACCAGACGTGCGCGCATGCCAGAACAGGCCGCCTTCCAGCACCTCGTGGACGGTGTTCGCGGGTGCCGTGGCCGGTCTCCTGGCTGACGGGTGGTGCGTCGCCGGCCGCCTTCCCAGGCGGCGGTACTCGACGCCCAGTGACTTCCCCGGTGGGCGGGGACTGGCCGGCGACATCCCGATCACAGTGGCGAGGGCCGCTCCGGCATCACACCGAATTCCCGAGCACCACGGCCGACAAACCGTACGACCAACGCGAGTCGCCTGCAAGACCATGCAGATGTTTTCGCGGGTGCCGCGCCCATCACGGATGGAGGCTGATCCCGCCCGGCGGCGCGGTATCCGGCTCGTCGGGCCACGGTCTGAGGGTCGGATGCGCAACCGCCACGGGCAGGTGCCCGGTCGACGTGGATGCGAGAATCTCCACATGCACCGGCTGGACGACCAGAACCGGGCCCGGATCATCGACGGTGACCGGGCCTGCGACGCCGTCGCCGCCATCGGTGACCGCGCCGAGGTGACGCGGTGGGCCGCCCGGTTCGCCATGCTCGGCGAACCGGGCCGGCTCGCCATCCTGCTCGCGGTGCACTACGCCGGCCCGATCTCCGTCTCGGATCTGGCCACCGCCGTCGGCATGAACGACGCCGCCGTCTCCCAGGCACTGCGGGTCCTGCGCCAGCAGAACGCCGTGCTCGCCGAGCGCGACGGCCGGATCATCCGCTACAGCCTCGCCGACCCCGCCGTCGCCGACCTGCTGGGCCGCGTCCGGCCCGATCCCCAGCTCCACCACCGGTCCGGCCAGCCCGCCCGCTGACGCCCGCCGGCCGGCAGGTGAGCCACAATCGACCTGCTCGACCTGCTCGACCTGCTCGACCTCACCGTGCTCGCCGACCGCCACGTCGACGAGCTCTCCGGCGCCCAGGCGCAACGTCGTCACGTCGGGAACCCCGGCCGACGTCTACGCCGCCGACCTCATCGAAACCGTCTACGGGCTCCCCGTCGACGTCGACCTCCGCGACGGAACACCCGAGGTCAGACCCGCCCTGCCCATTCCCGGTGGGCGGCGCTGACGCCTCGCGCCTGGGGAATGGCGGAAGGCCTTCCCACTGGCGGGGCGCCGGCGGCGGCGTAACATCGGACTGGAGCAACAGCCACCCGGGTCGTGACCCGCGAGCGGCGCCCATCCCGGGCGCACCTGTGGTCCTTTTACGGAGCGACTTGATGGACTCCGACAACCTGCTCAAAGCGACCCAGCCTGAGCCGGCCGCACTCGGCAGACACTACGGCTCCTGCGACGGCAAGGCCGCCCTCGCCCGCGAGACCAGCCCCGGCAGCTGGCAGGTGAAGGTACGCGATCCGATCAACCGCCTGGCCGGCCACGACGGCTGGATGATGCTCGGCACCGGCTGGAGCACCCTGGCCGAAGCACGCGCGGCCACCGGGCTGTCCTAGACATCAGTACCCCCCGGCCGCAACCTCGTCAGCCAGGCGGCCGGCCGAGGTCGCGAGCGGTCCAATGCGAGGACCCATTGGCCGGGTCAGGTGCCCAGGGCCGGGAGTGGAACAGAGCCGGATAAACGGGGGACGTGCTCCCGGCCCGTGCCACCGGAGATGTGGGGCTCCGGCCGCCGGGACAGGGGCGTGCACCCAATGGCGCTGTTTTAAGGT
>NZ_SJXI01000041.1:0-89904 GCF_004337455.1 Parafrankia sp. BMG5.11
ACGCGGAACGCGACGTTGGTCGACCAGTCGGTGGTGTCGAAGGCCTTGCGGGCGGCCTTGACCGCGGCGGTGGTCTCTTCGACCGTCGCGTCCGCGGCCTGGCCGATGACTTCGCCGGTCGTGGGGTTGATCGAGTCGACCGTCCGCTCGGTCTCGACAAGCTTTCCGTCGATCAGTAACCGCTTCACAGCCGCTCCTCGTTGATCGCGTGGGCTCCTGGTGGGCCACGGGGGCGCGCCGCTGCCGGTGCGCCGCGGCATGAGCGCCGGGAGCTTTAGTGTCACTACAATAGTGACACTAATTGGACCGTCAACCGGCTTGCGTCGCTCCCGCTGTCCCCGCCACTCCCACTGCCCGGCGTCCGGTCCCGCCCCGGCGCGACAGCCCGAGGAGCCGCCATGAGCCTTCCGGTCGACCAGCACACGGACGGGAGCGATCCAGCCCGGCAGACGCGCCGCTACGACAGCCCGGTGCGCCGGGCGCAGACCGCGCAGACGCGGGAGCGCATAGTCGCCGCCGGGACGGCGCTGGTCCACTCGTTCCCGACCTGGGACTGGCGAGGCCTGACGTTCCGCGCGGTCGCCGAGCGCGCCGGCGTGAGCAAGCGGACCGTGCACCGCTACTTCGCCACCGAGGGCGAGCTGCACGACGCCATCCTTCGCAACCTCGAGAAGGAGGCCGGGGTCGTCTACGAAGGCCTCGACCTGGACAACCTCGCCGACACCGCGGCCGGCGGGCTGGCGACCCTGGACCGCTTCGCCGCCTCGCCGGGCCTGAGCGGGGAAGCCGTCGAGCCCACCCGCGCCGCCGACCGCCGCCGGCGCGAGGCGCTCGCCCGCGCGGTCGCCCCGCCGACGGCGGAATGGACCGACACCCAGCGGCGGATGGCGGCCGCGATCCTGGACATCCTCTGGACCGGGCACGTCTACGAACGGCTGGTCACCGCCTGGAAGCTCGACCTGGACGCGGCGACGGGCGCGGTCACCTGGGCACTGGACCTGCTGGCGGACGGCATCCGCGAGGACCACCGGCCGCAGCCGCGACCGCCCGCGCGGTAACCCGGCTGGGTCAGGCGGGCCGCAGCCGGGTGGCCAGGCCGGCGACGGCCAGCCACACCTCGTCGGACTCGGCGGCGAGCCGTGCGTTGACCTGACCGAGGCGGTCGGCGAACAGCCGCCCGGCGGCGGTCGGCGCCACCGCCCCCGACCCGACCTCGTCCGTCACCGCCACCACCCGCCGGCGCGTGGCGCGCCAGGCCTCGACGAGCCGGTCGACCGCCGCGCCGAAGTCCGGATCGTCCAGCCGGGCCGCCACCCACAGCGAGACGCTGTCGACGAGCAGCGCCGGCCCGGGGGAGCGCAGCAGCGGCTCCAGCTCCTGGGTCTCCACGGTGTGCCACCGGGCCGGCCGGCGTTCCCGGTGGACGGCGACCCGCGCGGCCCACTCGGGATCGGACCCGTCCGGCGCCCACCCGGTGGCGACGTAGACGACCTCGGGCTCTGCCCGCAGCCAGTCCTCGGCCTGGGCGGACTTTCCCGACCGGGTGCCACCGGTGATCAGTACCCGGCGTGGCGCCGCCGTGCTGCCGTCCGGGAGGGCCCCGCCGGGTGGGATCTCCAGGACGCTGCCGTCCGGCGGAGCCTCGGCTCCGATGCGGGCGAGCCGTGCCGTCAGCTCGCCACCGGGCGGGTTGCGGTGGCTGAGGTGGACGGCGAGCACCCGGGTCGAGGGCACGACCGCGCCCAGGCCGCGCAGCTCGGCGACCAGCTCGGCGAAGTCCGGGAGGTCGAGATGCTCCCCGAACCCGGGCCGGTCGCCGTTGTTCTCCTCCAGCAGCACGACGTCGAACGCGCGGCCGGCCAGCGCGGCGAGCGTCGCGGGCGGCAGCGGCACGGCGGTGTCGCACCCGTACAGCAGGCGTGCCCCGTCCGGCGCGGTGACGTCGTAGAGCACCGCCGGCCCGATGCTGTCGTCACCGTGCCGGGCCGCCACCGGGCGGACCAGGTAACCCGGCCCGCCGGGCCTGTGGGGCTCGCCCGGCTCGGTGGGCTCGCCCGGCCCGCCGAGCTCGAGGTGATCGCCGGCGACGGCCGGGAGCAGGCGCAGCGGGGAGCCCTCGCCCGGCTCGGTGCCCTCCCAGCGACACAGGAAGGCCCGGCACACCTCCAGCGCGGCCGGCGGCGCGACGACGTCCAGCGGCTGGTCGGCGACGGTCGACCAGGACCGCCACATCAGCGCCTCCGGGCCGAGGTGGTCGGGATGGGCGTGCCCGACGAGGACGTGGCGCAGCCCCGCCAGGCTCACCCCGAACCGGGACGCCGCCCGCGGCACGTCCGGACCGAAGTCGATGAGCAGCCGGTCGTCGACGAGCACGGCCGTCTGGCCGCGGGGCTCGTGCGCCCGGGCCCATGCGCAGGAGGCGCACTCGCACCACGGGTTCGGCCATCCGTCGGCCGAGCCCGTACCCAGCAGCGTGAGCCGCACCGCGCCGGACCCCGGGCGATCAGGAGTGCGAGTGCGGGTGGCGCTTGCGCTCCCACAGCGTCATCAGCGTCAGGACCACGGCGAGCGCCGCGATCGCGCCGAAGGTGAGCAGGCAGGCGGCCCACCAGACCATTCCCCCGTCGTGGTGCTCGGTTGTCTCGGCGAGTACCGCCGCGGCGGTGTAGGCGGGTGTCACTGGTGCCTTCCTTTCTCCGGGCTGAACCGTGCTGCTCGTGTGTCACTCGCGGGTCTCGACGTTACCGACCTTCGGGTCGCCGGTGCCTTGCTCGTGGGCCGATCCACGGGCTGGCGCGGATCCGTCCCGTCCCGCGGTGGGTCGCGCCGCGGATGAGTTGCTCATCGCCAGCGGCGCGGGACGGCCTCGCGTCCGGTCCGGACGCGCTTTGATGGTGTGGTGGGCATTTCCCGGGGTCGGTGGTGGCCCCGGCTCGGTGGCCGAGGCCGCCGGACGTCGGGAAGGACGTGGACCGTGAGCTGGACCTGGCGGTATGAGGGAGAGGACGGCTCGGTCGTGGCGGTCGGCGGCGCGGACGGGTCGGAGTCGTTCACCAGCCAGGGGGACGCCGAGACGTGGATCGGCGAGACCTGGCGAGAGTTGCTGGATCTGGGCGTGACGCAGGTGAGTCTGCTGGAGGCGGGCCGGCGCGTCTACGGGCCGATGAGCCTGCGCCCGGTGACCTGAGGGCCGTCTCCCCGGCTGCCAGGCCGGCCCCTGCCCGCGGGTAGCAGAGCCCGCGGACCAAGTCCCACCGAACGGGCCCGAACGGGTTGACACCCCCTCGGCTAACAGTGTTAGCCTTACCTCGTTGGCTAACGTTGTTAGCCAACAATCGGAGCCCGAGAAGACAGGGGAGATCACAATGGCGAGCAGCGGCGCGAACCCGATCGGCGACACCCGGGACGACGACGCCCGGCACTACCGGCGGCCCAACTGGTTCACGAACACGTTCCTCAACCGCCCGGTCGCGCTGGTCACCCGGGCCGGGCTGAGCCTGTGGGGGAGCCGGGTGCTCGAGGTCCGCGGTCGCACATCCGGCGAGACCCGGCGGTTGCCGGTGAACCTGCTCACGCTGGAGGGACGGCAGTACCTGGTCTCCGCGCGCGGGCACAGCCAGTGGGTCCGCAACGTGCGGGCCGCCGACGGCGAGCTGGCGCTCGTCGTGGGGCGCCGGCGGGTCCGCTACCGTGCGGCCGAGCTCGCCGGCGATGAGAAGATCCCGGTGCTGCGGGCGTACCTGAAGAAGTGGAAGGCGGAGGTCGGCGTGTTCTTCGACGGCGTGGGCCCGGAGTCGGCCGACGAGGAGCTGGGCCGGATCGCGCCGCGGCACCCGGTCTTCATCCTCGCCGCCGCCTGATGACGGACCTGCGGCTGCCGGCGGCGCCGCGGCCGGCGGACACGGGGCCACCTGCGGACACGGGACTGCCGGCGGACCCGCCGCGGCCGGCCGTGCCGGTTGAGCGGGTCGCGCTGCGCCCGACGCCGCCCACACGGTCGCCGCGGGTGACGGAGATCATCGGCGCGGCCCGGCGCCTGCTGGAGGACGAGGGCGTGGGGTCGCTCACGATGCGCCGGCTCGGCGAGGTGCTCGGCATCCGCGCGCCGTCGCTGTACAAGCATCTGCCGGGCAAGCACGCGGTCGAGGCGGCCCTGGTCGAGACCGCGCTGTGGGAGGCGGGGGACGCCCTGCACCGCGTGGTCGACGGGGCCGGCCCGGGCGACGTCGTCGGCCGGCTGCTGGCCGAGTACCGGCGGTACGCCCTGGCCCACCCCAACCTGTACCGGCTTACCGCGGTCGACCCGCTCGGGCGCGAGGGCCTGACGGCCGGCCTGGAGGACTGGTCGGGTGAGCCGTTCTACCGGGCCACCGGTGAGCCGTACGCGGCGCAGGCCCTGTGGGCCGCGGCGCACGGCGCGGTCGTGCTGGAGCTGGCGAACCGGTTCCTGCCCGGCTCGGACCTCGACCGGACGTGGGCGGCGCTGGCTGCGGCCTTCACCGCCCACTGAACCCCCGGGCGCCGCGCGGTGGCGGTCAGGCCTCCGGCTCGGTGGTCGCCACGCCGGCGAACACCTTGTCGATGCGGGCGAGCAGCTCCGGCTCCAGGACGACGCCGGCCGCCCTGACGTTGTCCTTGACCTGCTCGGGCCGGGAGGCGCCGACGATCGCGGACGCCACGTTGTCGTTCTGCAGGACCCAGGCGATGGCGAGCTGCGCCATCGTCAGGCCGGCCTCCGTGGCGATCGGGCGCAGGTGCTGCACGGCCGTCAGGACCTCGTCGGACATGAAACGGGCGATGAAGCCCGCGCCGGTCGCGCCGGTCGCCCGGCTGCCGGTGGGCGGCGGCTGCCCGGGCAGGTACTTGCCGGTCAGCACGCCCTGGGCGATCGGCGACCAGACGATCTGGGAGATGCCCAGCGTGCGGGAGGTCGGCACCACCTCGGCCTCGATGGTGCGCCACAGCATCGAGTACTGCGGCTGGTTGGAGATGATCCTGTCCAGGCCGAGCTCGGCGGCGATCCGCGCGGCGTCGGCGATCTGCGCCGCCGTCCACTCCGAGACGCCGACGTAGAGGACCTTGCCGGCGCGCACCAGGTCGTCGAAGGCGCGCAGCGTCTCCTCTAGCGGGACCGTCGGGTCGTAGCGGTGGGCCTGGTAGAGGTCGATGTGGTCGGTGCCGAGCCGGCGCAGCGAGTTGTGCGCGGACTCGATGATGTGCTTGCGCCCCAGGCCCTTGTCGTTCTCGCCGGGGCCGGTCGGCCAGAAGACCTTGGTGAACAGCTCGTAGGACTCCCGGCGGACCCCGGCCAGGGCCTCGCCGAGAACCGACTCGGCGCGGGTCTGGGCGTACACGTCGGCCGTGTCGAACGTGGTGATTCCCTCGTCGAGCGCAGCGTGCACGCAGGCCTTCGCCGTGTCGGCCTCGATCTGGTCACCGTGGGTGATCCAGTTGCCGTAGGAGATCTCGCTGACGGACAGTCCACTCCGCCCGAGGCGTCGATGCTTCACACCGGAACACTACGCACCAGCTCCCGGGCCCGGCCAACGTCCGGCCGTGCCTCGTAGTGCCCACCGCCGAGCCGCGAGCCGCCGGTCGCGAGCGACAGCTGTCGGCCGTCAGCTGTCGCCGCGGGACACCCGGGGGCGGGGCATCCGCCAGCGGCGCGGCAGCAGGGCCCGCTGCGCGGCGTAGGCACGCACGCGGACGCTGGAGTCCGGGTACTTCTCGGCCACCCGCCGGCTCACCTGCCGCGACAGCACGATCGAGTCGGCGACCACGGCAACGATCCCGAGCAGCATGACGTAGGTGGCGACGAGCCGGACGTAGGAGTTCGGCACCAGCCCGCCGACGAAGTACACCACCGCCGCGGCCAGGAAGAACGGGCCGATGTTGATCCGGGTGTCGACGAAGTCCCGGGCCAGGACGCGTTCCGGCGCCCGCTCGCGGGGCGGCAGGCGGCTGACGTCGCCGGCCATCATCGCGGCGCGGTACTGCTGGCTCTGCGCCCGCCGGTCCTCCCGCTCGATCTTGCGGGCGTCCTTGCGGTTCGCCGGGGTGCGCACCGCGCCGCCGCGGGTCCGCGCGGCGCGTGCCTCGGACCGCTTCGGGGTTGGCCGGCCCTTGCCGGCGGTGACCCGGGCGCTCGCGCCGGCGTCACCGTCGGCCTGGTCGACCGCGCCGGCGGACGGCTCCTCGTTCTCCGGGCCGGGCGCGGGCTCGGGGCTCCGCTTCTTCAGCAGCGCCATCAGGGCAGGGTCAACATCTGGTCTAGGGCCTTCCGGGAATAGGTCGCGACCTCGGGGTCGACGGTGATGCGGTTGACGGTCTCACCGCGCGCGAGCGCCTCGAGCGCCCACACCAGGTGCGGCATGTCGATGCGGTTCATCGTGGAGCAGAAGCACACCGTACGGTCGAGAAAGACGATCGTCTTGTCAGGATGGCGGTTCGCCAGCCGTTGTACCAGGTTCAGCTCGGTTCCCACGGCGAATGACGACCCGGGCGGGGCCTCGTCCACGACCTTGATGATGTACTCGGTGGAACCGACCAGGTCAGCGGCGCTCACGACCTCGCGCCGGCATTCCGGGTGCACCAGGACCTGTACCCCCGGCACCCGCTCGCGCACCTCGTCCACGCATTCCCGGGTGAACCGCCCGTGCACCGAGCAGTGCCCGCGCCACAGGATCATGCGTGCGTCGCGCAGCTGCGCGCGGCTCAGACCGCCGCCGGGCCGCCGCGGGTCGTAGACCACGCAGTCGGCCTCGGACATGCCCAGCTTGTCGATCGCGGTGTTGCGGCCCAGGTGCTGGTCCGGCAGGAAGATCACCCGCTGGCCGCCCCGCTCGCCGAAGGCCCAGTCCAGAGCCCGCTCGGCGTTCGACGAGGTGCAGATCGTGCCGCCGTGGCGGCCGGTGAACGCCTTGATCGCCGCCGAGGAGTTCATGTAGCTGACCGGCACCGTGCCGGTGGCGACGCCGGCGTCGAGGAGGTCGTCCCAGGCCTGCTCGACCTGCTCGGCGGTGGCCATGTCGGCCATCGAGCAGCCGGCGGCCAGGTCGGGGAGGATCACCCGCTGGTGGTCGGCGGTGAGGATGTCGGCGCTCTCGGCCATGAAGTGCACGCCGCAGAACACGATCGCGCTCGCCGCCGGCCGGGCGGCGGCCTGCTGGGCGAGCTTGAAGGAGTCCCCGGTCACATCCGCGAAGGCGATGACGTCGTCACGCTGGTAGTGGTGGCCCAGGATGAAGACGTCGTCGCCGAGCGCGGCCTTGGCGGCGGCGGCCCGCCTGGCGAGGTCGGGATCAGCGGCCGGGGGGAGATCGCCGGGGCACTCCACGCCCCGTTCGCTCCCCGGGTCGGCGTCGCGCCCGAGCAGGAGCATGGCGAGCGGTGAGGCGGTGACGCCCAGGCGTTCCAGGGCCGGGTTGGTGGTCATGTCCGCTCCTTCGGGCGACCGACCGGGGGCCCGGTCGCCTCGCTCGCTGCTCGTGGCCTCGCTGTGGGCCGCCTGCTAATGGTCGTTCAGACTCTAACTCCGGAACGCCTGGTCTGCGCGAACTTGGTCCGGTCGGGCCCCGGGGGCCTGGTCCGGTCGGGCCCCGGATGGCGGACGGATGTCACTTGCGCGTCGTGGCCGACCCGCGAGTCGCTGGCTACGATGGGAAGCGGATCCTGCCTCGCGGTGTTGAGCAGGAACGGCGGCACAGCAGGTGCCGCCCGTGGGGAGCCGTCGCCCGTTGGCGTCTCCTCGCGTAAGCCGCCTTGGGTACCAGCAAGCCTGGTGAACCAGGCACGTCCACAAGGGCAGGGAGCAGCCCCTATGACCGTGCAGGACACAACCGAGACCGAGACCAGGCCGAGCAGCGTCGTTCTCACCGACACGGCCGCCGGCAAGGTGAAGACCCTGCTCGAGCAGGAGGGGAGGGATGACCTCCAGCTCCGGATCGCCGTGCAGCCCGGCGGCTGCTCTGGCATGCGCTACCAGCTCTTCTTTGACGAGCGCCAGCTCGACGGCGACACGGTGCTCGACTTCTCGGGGGTCAAGGTGGCCGTCGACCGGATGAGCTACCCCTACCTCGGCGGCGCGACGATCGACTTCGTCGACACGATCGAGAAGCAGGGCTTCACGATCGACAACCCGAACGCGCAGGGCTCCTGCGCGTGTGGCGACTCCTTCCACTGATCGGGCGCGGGCGGGCGCGGGCCGTCCCGGTGGGCCGCGTCTCGTCTCCGGTCGGCGGGGGAGGTAGCTGATCCCTCGATACGGAACCCGGTGTGGTGCTTCTTGCCACACCGGGTTCCGCCATTTCCGCCCCTGTTCCGAACGCCCGCCCCTCTTCCGAAACGGTCGAAGGTCGGACGCAGGGTCACTGTGGGGCGACGTCCCTCCGGGGTGCGCGGGGGCTGCCGGTAGGCTGCTCCATCGTGCGTATTGCCGTGACTGGTTCCATCGCCACCGACCACCTCATGCGCTTTCCCGGGCGGTTCGCCGAGCAGCTGCTCGCCGACCAGCTCGAGCGGGTCTCGCTGTCGTTCCTCGTGGACGAGCTCATGATCCGCCGCGGTGGGGTCGCCGCGAACATCTCCTTCGGTCTGGGGCGCCTCGGCCTGCACCCGATCCTGGTGGGAGCGGTCGGGGAGGACTTCGCCGACTACCGCTCCTGGCTCGACCGGCATGGTGTCGACACCGCGTCGGTCTGGGTGAGTGAGATCGCGCACACCGCCCGCTTCGTGTGCACCACGGACAACGACCTCTGCCAGATCGCGTCCTTCTACCCGGGCGCGATGAGCGAGGCGGCCAGCATCGAGCTGCGCCCGGTCGCGGAGCGCCTGGGCGGGCTCGACCTGGTGGTGATCAGCCCCAACGACCCGCAGGCGATGGTCCGGCACACCGAGGAGTGCCGCGAGCGCGGATACTCCTTCGCGGCCGACCCGTCCCAGCAGCTCGCCCGGATGGAGGGCGACGACATCCGTTCGCTGATCGACGGCGCGGCCTACCTGTTCTGCAACGAGTACGAGAAGGCTCTGCTCGCGTCGAAGACCGGGTGGAACGACGAGGAGATCCTCGGCCGGGTCGGCGTGCGCGTCACCACCCTGGGCAAGGACGGCGTCGTCATCGAGGCGCCCGGCGCCGCGGCGGTCAAGGTGCCGGTGGTCCCGGCGCGCTGCACCCCCGACCCCACCGGGGTGGGGGACGCCTTCCGGGCCGGGTTCCTCGCCGGGCTGTCCTGGGAGCTGTCGCACGAGCGGTCCGCGCAGGTGGGATGCCTGCTGGCGACCCTGGTGCTCGAGACGGTCGGCACCCAGGAGTACAGCGCCGATCAGGACGACATCGTGAAGCGCCTCACCGAGGCCTACGGCCCGGAGGCGGCCGCGGAGGTCGCCGCGCGCCTGCAGGCGTTCTGACCCAGGTGTCTCAACCCAGGCGGCGGACGAGGTAGGAGCCCGGCCCAGCGCCGGGTGCGGCGGTGAGCAGGTCGTGGCCCCGCATCCGGCACCAGGCGGCCACGTCGGCCGCGGCGGCCGGGTCGTCGGCGAGCAGCTCGATGATCTCGCCCACATCGACGTCGCCGATCCGCCGCGCGAGCTCGATGATCGGGATGGGGCAGCGCCGTCCGCGCGCGTCCACGACCGCCACCGGCGAGCCGTCGTTCACAGGCCTGCCGCCCCGGCGCGCTCGCGGACGGCGCGCACGGCGGGCGGCAGCGCGTCGAGCAGCGCCTCCAGGTCGGCGTCGGTGGAGTCCCGCCCGAACGACACGCGGAGGTTGCCGTGGGTCAGCGCGCCCATCGCCACCAGGACGTGGCTGGGCGTCAGGGTGTCCGAGGTGCAGCTCGACCCGGAGCTGACGGCGATGCCGGCACGGTCGAGCTCGTCCAGGAGTGCCTCGCCCGCGACGTAAAGGCATGAGAAGGCCACGATGTGCGGCACTCCCACCGCCGGGTCGGCGCCGCCGGGGCCGAGCAGCTCGACGTCCTCGACGAGCTCCGGCAGGCGCCGGCGGAGGCGCTCGGTGTAGCCGGCGAGCCGGGGCGCCTCCGCGTCGATCTCGGTGGCGCGCACGGCGAGCGCGGCAGCCGTGGCGACGACGGCGGGAACGTTCGGGAAGCCGGGAACCCGCCCGTGCTCCCGCTCGTCCGCCGGCAGCGGGTTGGCCCACCTGGTGCCCGTGCGGACGGCGAGGATGCCCACCCCGGGCGGCCCGCCGAACTTGTGCGCGCTCGCGGTGAGCAGGTCCGCGCCCAGCGCGGCGAGGTCGACGGGAACCCGCCCGACCGTCGTCGCCGCGTCGGTGAGCAGCGGCACCCCGCGCCGGCGCAGCGCCCGCGCGACCGCCGCGACCGGCTGGACGGTGCCCACCTCGTGGTTGGCGTGCTGCAGGGCGGCCACGGCCGTTCCCGGGTGGGCGTCGAGCGCGGCCTCGAACGCGGCCGGGTCGGCGCGGCCGAGGCCGTCCACACCGATCGTGACGACCTCGCCGCCGGCACGTTCGTGGCGCTGCGCGGCGTGCAGGACGCTGGAGTGTTCCACGGCACTGACCACAACCACCCGCCCGGCGCGGCGGCGGGCGGCGGCGGTGCCGAGCAGCGCCTGGTGCGCCGCGGCCGTCCCGCTCGCGGTGAAGCTGATCTCGCTGGTCCGGGCGCCGAGGACGCCGGCGACGGTCTCCCGGGCGGCGTCGAGGAGCATCCGCGCGCGGCGGCCCTCGCGGTAGAGCCGTGCGGGGTCGGCCCAGCCGTCGTCGAGCGCGGCGAGCAGGGCCTCCCGGGCGACCGGATGCAGCGGCGTGGTCGACGCGTGGTCGAGATAGGCCGGCACGAGAGTGACGCTACGCCCGTCCCGGAGCAGCTGGCCGGACGTTGCGGGGCCGCGTGGGGGCATTCGCGCAGCCAGGCGGGGCGGCGGGGAAAGGGCTTGCGGGGTGCCGCGAACAATGCGGGTGGCGGATACGCCCGCCGGGAGCTGGAACGCGCCCACGGCGCGCCCGCCGATCTGCCCGGATCAAGGGCTCTCCGGCCCGTCCAGGATGCCCCGCGGGTCGTGTCTCACAGCTCCGGACGGGGCCTGCGGCGAGAAGCTCGTCCGCTGCTGGGATACGCTGCTGCCGCACCATCTACAGCGTGTCGAAGACAGTCGGAAGACGAAGCAGCGAGGCCGGTTGGACCGGCCGGCCCGCGAAGCGTTTACGCGGTCACGAGGCGGTGGCGGGGCTCAGATCTCCTCCGCCGGCCGCGCGGCCGCTAGTCGTGGGAGGCAGGACCTGGTGAGGAGATCCTTCGGTCGGACCCGGCCGTCGCTCGCGGATGTCGAGGACACGCCGATGGCCCCGGCTGACACCGCGGACGCGGACGCGTCGCCGAGCCGTCGGGTTGGGCACCGACGGCCGCGCCGGCGCCGCGTCAATGCGCGCCTGGGCGCCACGCTGGTGGCCGTCGGCCTGCTGGCGACCGCCTGCGACGTCCCCAATTTCGGATTCCCGGACGGTGTGACCAACCACACCCCGCGGATCCTGAACATGTGGCAGGGCTCGGTGATCGCCGCCCTGGCCGTCGGTGTGTTCGTGTGGGCCCTGATCTTCTACGCGGTCGTCGTGTTCCGGAAGCGCAGTGACGTTCTGCCGCGCCAGGTCCGGTACAACCTTCCCGTCGAGATCCTTTACACCGTCGTGCCAGTCGTGATCGTGGCGGGCCTGTTCTACTACACCGCTCGCGACGAGTCCGAGATCACCAAGCTCTCGGACAAGCCCGACGTGACGGTGAACGTCATCGGTTTCCGGTGGAACTGGCAGTTCCAGTACCTGGACACCGGCAAGACCCCCGGCAGCAACCAGGTCGAGGTCACCGGTCGTCCCGGCGAGGCGCCGGTGCTCGTCCTGCCCGAGGGCCGGTCCGTCCGGTTCGTGCTGACGTCACCGGACGTGATCCACTCGTTCTGGGTGCCCGAGTTCCTGTTCAAGCGGGACGTCGTCCCCGGGCGGGTCAACCAGTTCGAGCTCACCGCCACGAAGACCGGGACGTTCGTCGGGCGATGCGCCGAGCTGTGCGGCACCGACCACGACCGGATGACGTTCTACGTCAAGGTCGTGCCGGGTGCCGAGTACGACCGCTTCATCGAGGAACGGGAGAGCGCCGCGATCAGCGCGTCGCCGTCCTCCGGCGTCACCACCGGGAGTGTCCAGTGACCCTTCTGCACGAGTCGCCCGCCGGGCCGGCCGGGCACGCCCATGAGCCGGTGAACCATGAGAAGCCGGCGATCGCGAACCTGCTCGGGTACCTGAGGACGACGTCCCACAAGGACATCGCGATCATGTACTTCCTGACGTCGTTCGCGTTCTTCGTCATCGCCGGCATCCTCGCGGTCTTCATCCGTGGCGAGCTGGCCCGCCCGGGGCTGCAGTACTTCTCCAACGACCAGTACAACCAGTTCTTCACCATGCACGGCACGCTGATGCTGCTGATGTTCGCGACGCCGCTGGCGTTCGCGTTCGCCAACTACCTCGTGCCGCTGCAGATCGGCTCGCCGGACGTCGCGTTCCCGCGGCTGAACGCGCTGTCGTACTGGCTGTTCCTGTTCGGCAGCCTCACCGTGTTCGCCGGGTTCCTGAGCCCGGGCGGTGCGGCCTCGTTCGGCTGGTTCGCCTACGCGCCGCTGAGTAACCAGCTGTACTCGCCCGGGGTCGGCTCCGACCTGTGGGTGCTCGGCCTGACGGTGCAGGGGCTCGGCACGATCCTCGGTGCCGTCAACTTCATCACCACGATCCTGTGCCTGCGCGCCCCCGGCATGACGATGTTCCGGATGCCGATCTTCTGCTGGAACCTGCTGGTCACCTCGATCCTGGTGCTGGTGGCGTTCCCGGTGCTGGCGGCCGCGCTGCTGGCGCTCGCGGCGGACCGAAGGTTCGGGGCCCACATCTTCGACGCCGAGAACGGCGGTGCGATGCTGTGGCAGCACCTGTTCTGGTTCTTCGGGCATCCCGAGGTCTACATCATCGCCCTGCCGTTCTTCGGGATCGTCACCGAGATCATCCCGGTGTTCTCCCGCAAGCCGCTGTTCGGCTACAAGGGCCTGGTGTTCGCCACCATCAGCATCGGTGCCCTCTCCGTCGCGGTGTGGGCGCACCACATGTTCGTCACCGGCGCGGTGCTGCTGCCCTTCTTCGCCTTCCTGTCGTTCCTGATCGCGGTGCCCACCGGGATCAAGTTCTTCAACTGGATCGGCACGATGTGGCGCGGGCAGATCAGCTTCGAGGCGCCGATGCTGTTCGCGGTCGGCTTCCTGGTGACGTTCCTGTTCGGTGGTCTCACCGGCGTGCTGCTGGCCAGCCCGCCGATCGACTTCCACGTCAGTGACAGCTACTTCGTGGTCGGACACTTCCACTACGTCGTCGCCGGCCTGATGTTCGCGGCCTTCGCGGGTGTCTACTTCTGGTTCCCGAAGGTCACCGGCCGGATGCTGAACGAGAAGCTGGCCAAGCTGCACTTCTGGACGCTGTTCCTGGGTTTCAACGCCACCTTCCTGGTGTTCCACTGGCTGGGCACCCAGGGCATGCCCCGGCGGTTCGCCGACTACGGCCCGAACGACGGCTTCACCAACCTGAACACCCTCGCGACGGCGGGCTCGTTCCTGATGGGCCTGTCCACGCTGCCGCTGCTGTACAACCTGTGGTACTCGTACCGCAAGGGCCCGATCGCCGCGGTCGACGACCCGTGGGGCTACTCCAACTCGCTGGAGTGGGCGACGTCCTGCCCGCCGCCCCGGCACAACTTCCGGTCGCTGCCGCGCATCCGCTCCGAGCGACCCGCGTTCGACCTGCACTACCCGGCGGTCGTCGGTAGGGCGGATTACCACGCCACACCGGAACTCGGTCAGGGAGCCGCGCGATGAAGGTAGAAGGCTTCATCTTCAACTTCTTCGGCTTCTTCGCCGGAGCGATGGCCCTGGTCTACTGGTTCTGGGCGAAGGACCCGACCGGGACGGCGGCGCTCACCCTGTGCGCGGGCATGGGCTTCCTCGTCGGCGGCTACCTGGTCTTCACCGGCCGGCGGATCGGCATGCGCCCGCAGGACCTGCCGGACGCGGAGGTCGCCGACGGTGTCGGGGAGCTCGGGCACTTCACCCCGGGCAGCTACTACCCGTTCTTTCTCGCGGCGAGTGCCGCGGTGGCCGCGATGGGGCTGGCCTTCGGTATCTGGATGACCATCCTCGGCGCGGTCCTGACGTTCACCTTCGCCGTGTGCCTGGTGATGGAGAACTTCTGGAACCCGCCGATTCCCGAGGACTGATCGGTACCACCGGTCCGCGCCGCCAACCGGCGGCGCGGACGCGTCAGGGGCCGCGGTTCCAGGTGATGACCTGGAACCGCGGCCCCTGAGTCGTTTTCGGGCGGGTGGGGACGGCCCTGACGGGGCCCTGCTAGACGGAGCCGCTCAAGCCCCGGGCCGTCGCCGCGAGCTGGCTGGCCTCGGCCCAGCGGCTCAGCGCAGCCGCGGCGGCACCGGAGTCGACGGCCTCGGTGGCGCGCCCGAGCTGGGCCGCGATCTGCTCGGCCACCGGGGCGCCGGTGGGGCCGTCCACCGCGACCAGGGTCGCGGCCGCGGCGAGCAGCACCGCGTCGCGGACCGGCCCGGTCTCCCCGCGCAGCACGGCCCGGGCCACGGAAGCGTTGTAGGCGGCGTCCGCGCCCCGCAGCGCGGTCGTGTCCGGCCGGGCGAGGCCGAGGTCGCGAGGGTCGAAGTGCTCCGAACGAACCCGGGAGCGGCGCACCGCCGCGGCCTCCGACGCGCTCCCGGCCACGGAGCCGGCCGTGGAACCCGGCGTGCGGCTGGACGTGGGGTCGGGCGCCTGGACGACCCACACGGTCGACGTGGTGGCCGTGGTGAGTTCGTCCAGTCCGTCGTCGCCGCGGAAGACGAGGCCCCGGGTTCCCCGCTCGGCGAGCACGTCGGCGACGACCGGGGCCAGCCGCGCGTCGGCCACACCGATCGTCTGGGCGCCCGGCCGCGCCGGGTTCGCCAGCGGGCCGAGGATGTTGAACGCGGTCTGCACCCCCAGCTCCTTGCGGGTGGCGCCGACGTGCCGCATCGCCGGGTGGAAGACCGGGGCGAAGCAGAAGGCGATCCCCGCGGCGGCCAGGCACGCCTCCACTCCGGCCGGCGGCAGGTCGATGACAATGCCGAGCTCGGCCAGCACGTCGGCCGACCCGCTCGCCGACGACGCCGCGCGGTTGCCGTGCTTGACCACGGTGACCCCGGCGCCGGCCGCCACGATCGCGGCCATGGTCGACAGGTTCACGGTGTTCGAGCGGTCGCCGCCGGTTCCGCAGGTGTCGACCGCGGCGGCGCGCAGCTCCTCGCTGAGGGTGAGCGGCTCGGCGAAGCCGAGCATCGTGCGGACCAGCCCGCCGATCTCCTGGGCGGTCTCACCCTTGGCCCGCAGCGCCACCACGAAGCCGGCGATCTGGGACGGCGTCGCCAGCCCGCCCATGATCTGCTCCATGGCCCACGCCGTCCGGCCGGCGGTCAGCGCCTGCCCGGCGATCAGGTCGGTGATCAGATCCGGCCAGCTCTCGGCGGTGGCCCGGGCCCTCCCGGCAGCGGTGACGCCCGGGGAGGGGGACTCGGCCGGGGAAGAGGCGGCCGTCGGGAGGGGGGAGGCCGCGGCCGTCGTCGCCCGCGGCTCCGAGGCGGTGCTCGTCATGTCGTGTCCGTCTGCAGTCGTTGTTCGCGTGGGTCCGGTGGCCGGGCACGACCGCGTCGTCGCGCCGGCCGGGTGGTTCGGTGCGGCCTGGTGGATCGGTGCTGCCGGGCGTCAGTGGTGCCGGACGTTGACCACCGGGCGCCGGACGGCGACTCCGCCGGCCCGTGCGCGCAGCAGCCCGACGACCGCGTCGGTGAGCTCGCCCGGGTCGATCGGGTGGCCGACCACCGCGTCCGCCTGCGACCAGGTGGCCAGCCAGCGGTCGTCGCGCCGGGCGACGAGCAGCAGCATGGGCGGGCAGTCGGCGACCTCGTTCTTGAGCTGCCGGGCCAGCCCCATCCCGCCGGAGGGGGTGGCCTCGGCGTCGAGGATGCAGAGGTCCGCCTCGCTGTGGTCGATGGCGTCGATCAGCGTCTCCGCGTCGGAGACCTCGACAAGCTCGAGCTCGTCGAGGTCGGGTGCGGGACGGCGCCCGAGCGCGGCCAGGACGCGCTCTCGGACGTCGGCCTTGCTCGCGTACACGAGGACGGTGCTCATGGCGTCCACGGGCCTCTCGATGGGCGACCGCCGTGGTCGGCGATCGGGAACGACTGCCGGTACCGGCACTGCGCGGGCACCGGTCCCCGCCGGGCGGCCCCGGGCGTCGCCGCGGAGGCCCGGCGCGTGGCGGCGGGTGTCGCACCGTCCCGGTATCCGTCCCGAAGGCTATCTGCTCGCCGCCCGCCAGGCGCGACGCCATCCGGCTTCACGGGACGCGACGGGCGGTGGGTACGGTCATGCCGTTCGGGGGCGGACGCCCGTGGGGTTTGCCATCGGGTGGTGATGCACGCGATACTGAGACTCGTTCTCAATGTTTGTCCGAGCGCCAGTCCCGACGTTCGCCCGTTGCCGCGGACACACCGACACACGGCACCGGGACGCGGGACGAACGCCCCGGGCGGCGCCGACCGATGACGGACGTGATCGATGCCGGAGCGGACCGAACTACGTCTCACCCCCCAGCGCACCCGTGTGCTGGAGGTGCTGAAGGCCGCCGAGGACCATCCGACGGCGGCGGAGGTCTACGAGCGTGTGCGACTCGCGGCCCCCGGGATCGGCAGCGCGACCGTCTACCGCGCCCTCGCGTTGCTCGTCGAGACCGGGCACGCCCTCGAGCTCAACCTCGGGGACGGCGCGGCCGCCAGGTACGACGCCAACACCAGCCGGCACGACCACGCCGTGTGCGAGCGGTGCGGCCGGGCCGCGGACATCGACCACCCCGTCCCGGACGGCATGGTGGCCGAGATCGCGCGCCGGTCCGGTTTCACGATCACCGGGTACGACCTGCAGTTCAGGGGCCTGTGCCCGGAGTGTCAGACCGCCGGCGAGGGCAATCGCCCGGGCCGACGGTAGGACCCGACACCCATCACGTAGGAGGAGTACCGCATGCCGAAGCTTGACGGCACCAAGACCCACGAGAACCTCAAGGAGGCGTTCGCCGGCGAGAGCCAGGCCAACCGTCGTTACCTGTACTTCGCCCGCCGTGCGGACATCGAGGGCCTGACCGACGCGGCCTCCCTGTTCCGCGACACCGCCGAGGGCGAGACCGGCCACGCGTTCGGGCACATGGACTTCCTCGCCGAGGTCGGCGACCCGGCGACGGGCGAGCCGGTCGGCAACACGTCGAAGAACCTCGCCAGCGCCGTGGCCGGCGAGACCTACGAGTTCACCGCGATGTACCCGGGCTTCGCGAAGACCGCCCGCGAGGAGGGCTTCGAGGAGATCGCCGACTGGTTCTCGACGCTGGCCCGCGCCGAGAAGACCCACGCCGGTCGCTTCAAGAAGGCCCTCGACGCGGTGGTCGCCGAGGAGACCGCTGACGCCTGAGCGGCGCGCGGAGCGGGCCCGGGGTCACCCCGGGCCCGCCACCCGGCCCTCTCGGGGCCCCCGGGCATCCGGCACCTCGGCAACACCCGAAAGACCGTTACACCCCGGTACATCCGGTACTCCGGGGATACACCCAGTACGGCCGGACGGCCGTCGAGGTCGATGCGTCCTCGCGACGGGGAGGGAGCCAGCACGATGACGCTGCGCACGATGGCGTTCACCGCCGCCGACATCACCACCGACCACACGGCCTACTCCGCCCAGCGGGTCCAGGCCCGCTCGAGGATGCTCCCGATCCGCGCCGAGCGGCGCGTCCGGGTCGGTGACATCCTGCTCTTCGAGTTCGAGAACGCCGAGACGTTGCGCTACCAGGTGCAGGAGATGGTCTACACCGAGCGGCTCACCGCCCCCGGGGAGGTCGCCCACGAGGTCGAGGCCTACTCGCGGCTGCTGCCGTCCAGCCACGCCCTGACCGCCACGATGTTCATCGAGCTCAACCAGGTCGAGGCCGTGCGCGACGAGCTGGCCCGTCTCTCCGGCGTCCAGCGCCGGGTGGCGCTGGAGATCGGCGGGGTCACCGTGCCCGCCGTCGAGATCCCGGGCGTGGACGAGGACCCCGATCAGCCCAGCGAGACGGTGTCGGTCCACATGCTCCGGTTCCCGCTCACCGACGGCACCAGGGACGCGTTCCGCGACCCGGAGGTCACCGTGGAGCTGGTGGTCGATCATCCCGCCTACAGCGACGCGACCCCCATCGTCGGCGCCGTCCGCCGGAGCCTGATCGCGGATCTCGCGCTGCCGAGCTGACGGCCGCGGCCGCCCATCTCGGGCCGGAGCCGGGTACACGCGGGCGGAGCCGGGTATGCGAGGCCACAGAAGGCACGACTCCCGGATCGACAGGAGCCCGCTGTGACCGACGACGCCAACGACGGGACGACCCGGGCGGGCAATGCCCTGCACCGGCTCGCGCTTGACCACGACGACTCGGCCGCCCTGGGTGCCCTGGCCACCTCCGACGTCCTCGTTCCGGACGTCAGCGACCCGGCCAGGGACAACGGCGATGCCCGTGTGGTGCGGCTGCCCGTCGCCGAGCAGCCCGACGGCCAGCAGTTCGTCCCCACCTTCACCTCGGAGCGGCGCCTCGTCGACGCGCTGCCGAGCGTCGGGCGCTACCGCCGGGTGCCACTGGCCGCGCTGCTGCGGACGTGGCCCGCAGGTGATCTCATGCTTGCCGTCGACCCCGGAACGGAGGAGGGGATCACCCTCCCCGCGGAGGGTGTCCGGGCGCTCGCCGCCCTCGCGGACTGAGCCGTCCGGGCCACCCTCGGCGCGCCGCCCCGCCCTGGGTGAGGGACACAACAACGGGCGGGTTCCCGGGTTACCACCGGACGTGGCCGGCGTCTCGTCAGGTACCAGAACCTGCGTATTAGCAGGAGCTTCGACGCTGAGGAGCAAAATTTCCGGCCGCGCCGGGCCGCGATCCGGGCGTCGTCGACGCCGTGTAGTCCTACCGATTGTCGAACCTACGGTGGCGCGTGCGGCGTCACATGCCAGAATGACCGTCGTGGCCTCAGCCCCTGTCCTCGAGAAGGCTCCTCCAGCGCACCCGGCGGCCAACCGTCCCTCGATGGTCTCGGTCGGCACAGTGGTGTGGCTGTCGTCGGAGCTGATGTTCTTCGCGGCCCTGTTCGCGATGTACTACACGATCCGCTCGGTCAACAGCGGCAACTGGCCGCCGGTCACCGGCGACCCGGCCGGGTCCGAGATCGGGCCCGTGCACCTGCACGTCGCCTATGCGCTGTTCTTCACGGTGATCCTGGTCCTATCCAGTGTGACCTGCCAGCTCGGGGTCTTCGCCGCCGAGCGCGGCGACGTCATCGGCCTGCGCCGCTGGTACCTGATCTCGCTGCTGATGGGGATCGTCTTCGTCGGCGGCCAGGCCTGGGAGTACTTCAAGGAGAACGAGTTCACCCTGGCGTCGCACGGCTACGGGTCGGTGTACTACCTGACCACCGGCTTCCACGGGTTGCATGTGATCGGTGGGCTGGTCGCCTTCGTTCTGGTGCTGGCCAGGTCGACCTACGGGCGGTTCACGCCTGAGAAGGCGACGTCAGCGATCGTCGTGTCGTACTACTGGCACTTCGTCGACGTCGTCTGGATCGCCCTGTTCGCCACCATCTACCTCCTCCAGTGAGCGACATGACCACATCCAAGGCATCCGGAGCCGCGGCGTCCCCGACCTCGTCCGCGGGCGAGGCCGGCAGACCCCGGCTCATCTCGGTGAGGAACGCCGGGCGATCCCGGTCGACCTCCGCGCGCCGCCGACGGCGGTCGTCGTCCATCGTTCTTCTCCTCGGCCTGCTGGCGACGGGGGTGATGTGGACGGTGCTCGCTCCAGGCGGCAACGCGACGGAGACGCCGGACGCCAACGAGGCCGTGCGCCAGGGCCGCGCCCTGTTCCTGCAGGGTTGCGCGACCTGCCACGGGCTGAACGCCCAGGGCTCGACCGAGGGCCCGAGCCTGATCGGCGTCGGCGCGGCCGCGGTGGACTTCCAGATGTCCACCGGCCGCATGCCGCTCGCCGCGCCGGCGGCCCAGGCCGACCGCAAGCCCCCGTCGTACTCGGAGACCCAGATCGACCAGATCGCGGCCTACGTCCAGACCCTGGGCGGCGGTACGCAGGTGCCCGAGTTGACGGAGGCGGATCTCAACGACGCCGACCTCGCCGAGGGCGGTGAGCTCTTCCTCGCGAACTGCGCCCAGTGCCACCAGGCCGCCGGCGCCGGCGCCCCGCTCACCTACGGCAAGTTCGCGCCGTCGCTGAGCCAGGCCACGCCCGAACAGGTCGTCGAGGCGATGCGGACCGGCCCGGAGTCGATGCCGGTGTTCGGTCCCGGTCAGATCAACGATGACGAGGCCGTCGCGGTCGCCGCGTACGTCCGTCACCTCCAGGACACCCCGTCACCCGGTGGTTCCTCGATCGGTAAGTACGGGCCGGTCCCGGAGGGCCTGGTCGCGTGGGTGATAGGCATCGGCGCGCTGCTCGGCGTCTGCCTCTGGATCGGAGCGAGGCAGAAGCTGTGAGCGCCAACCAGGGCCTGACCGGGCCGGAGTCCGCGGACGGCGGCGAGCTGCCGCCGGACTCGCCGGAGCGGCGCATGCACTACGCCGGCTATCAGGGAGAGCCGGCCGACAAATCAGACCAGGACTCGATGAGCAGCATTTTCAAGAGGACCAAGCACCCGGTCGACACGGCCGGGCGCCCCAAGGACGCCACCGACCCCCGGGCCGGCGGCCCCGACGTCCCCGACGCGGGGCACGACGGGCCCGAGGTGCTCGGCACCCCCCCGCACCAGACCGACTCCTCCCGTATCCCGGAGACGACGGTCATGCGCTCGGGCGGGACGTCGACCCTGACCGCACAGGGCGCGGGCGGCGGCGCCGGTGGGGGAGTCACCCCCCGGGCCCCGCACTCCGCGGAGTACGACCGGCGGGCCTCCCGGCGCGCCGAGCGGCTCATCGCCTTCTGGTTCACCATCTCGGTCGTCGGCACGGTGGGCTTCATCGTCACCAACTTCGTCGGCGACAAGCACAAGCAGTACTACACCCCGGCGATGGGCAGCGCCCTCGGCCTGGCCGTCGGCGGCCTCGGCATCGGCATGATCCTCTGGGCCAAGCGCCTGATGCCGCACGAGCAGGCGGTGCAGGAGCGCCACGAGTTCACCTCCTCGCCGGAGGAGATCGCCGTCACCGAGGAGGAGGTCGCCCTCGGCTTCGCCGACACCGGCCTCGCCAAGTACCCGCTGCTGCGGCGCAGCCTCCTCGGCGCCGGAACGGTCCTCGGTGGCCTGCTCGTGGTCCCGCTGCTCAACCTGACCAACAGCAAGCCCGGCAAGAAGTTCGACCACACCCACTGGGTCAAGGGTGCTCGGCTGGTCAACCTGCAGGGCCGGTACGTCAAGCTCGGCGACATCGCGATCGGCGGCATCGAGACGGTGCTGCCGGCGGTGCCGGTCAAGGAGTCCGACGGCAGCATCTCCTACGAGCCCAAGCTGGACATCCACAGCAAGGCCGACAGCACCACGATCCTCATCCGTCTCGAGCCCGGCCTGAACAAGCCGCGCGAGGGCCGTGAGAACTGGGCTGTGGACGGCCACGTCGCCTACTCGAAGATCTGCACGCACGCCGGCTGCCCGGTCAGCCTGTACGAGCAGCAGACGCACCACCTGCTCTGCCCCTGCCACCAGTCGGTGTTCGACGTTCCCGACGGGTGCCGGGCGATCTTCGGGCCGGCCAGCCGCTCGCTGCCGCAGCTCGCCATCGCGGTGGATGACGAGGGCTACTTCATCGCCCGTGACGGGGACTACACCGAGCCCGTCGGCGCCGCGTTCTGGGAGCGCTCATGACCGCCGAACCCGCCTCCGTGACCACTCCGAAGTTCCAGAAGCGGCCGACGCCGGCGCGCAAGGCCAACCGGGCCATCGACGAACGGTTCGGGACGCAGGCGGCCATCCGCCGCAACCTGAACAAGGTCTTCCCGGACCACTGGTCGTTCATGATCGGTGAGATCGCGCTCTACAGCTTCGTCATCCTGCTGTTGACCGGGATCTACCTGACCCTGTTCTTCGACCCGTCGAACGTCGAGATCATCTACAACGGCTCGTACGTGCCGCTCAAGGGCGTCGAGATGAGCCGGGCCTACGCGTCGACGCTGGACATCAGCTTCGACACGCGGGCCGGCCTGGTGTTCCGGCAGATTCACCACTGGGCGGCGCTGATCTTCGCCGCCTCCATCGTGGTGCACCTGCTTCGGGTGTTCTTCACCGGCGCGTACCGCAAGCCCCGCGAGGTCAACTGGCTGATCGGCGTCGGCCTGCTGATGCTGGCCCTGGTCGAGGGCTTCGCCGGCTACTCGCTGCCGGACGACCTGCTCTCCGGCACCGGTCTGCGGATCGCGGCGTCGATCGCCCAGTCCATCCCGATCATCGGGACGTGGGCGTCGTTCCTGGTGTTCAACGGCGAGTTCCCGGGTGAGAACTTCATCCCGCGGCTCTACGTCGTGCACATCCTGCTCGTGCCGGGCGTGCTGCTCGCGCTGATCGGCGCCCACCTGGGCATCCTGTGGCACCAGAAGCACACCGACTTCCCCGGCCCGGGCAAGACCGAGCACAACGTGGTCGGCCACCGGGTGTTCCCGGTGTTCGCGGTGAAGTCCGGCGGCTTCTTCATGCTGACCTTCGCGGTGCTCGCGCTGCTGGGCGGCCTCGCCCAGATCAACCCGATCTGGACGTTCGGCCCCTACGACCCGGCCAAGGTCAGCTCGGCGTCCCAGCCCGACTGGTACATCGGCTTCCTGGACGGCTCCACCCGGCTCATGCCGCCGTGGGAGTTCCGCGGGTGGGGTCACACGATCCCGCCGCTGCTGTGGCCGACGGCGGTCCTGCCGGGCGTCCTGTTCACGCTGCTGGCGGTCTACCCGTTCCTGGAGGCGAAGTTCACCGGGGACAAGGCGTCGCACAACCTGCTGCAGCGCCCGCGGGAGGCACCGACCCGCACGGCGCTCGGCGCGATGAGCATCAGCTTCTACCTGGTGCTGTGGATCTCCGGTGGCAACGACATCATCGCCCACACGTTCAGCATCTCGCTGAACGCGATGACCTGGGCGGGCCGGATCGGGCTGATCGTCGTGCCGCCGATCGCCTACGTGGTCACCAAGAAGCTCTGCATCCACCTCAACGAGCGGGACGCGGAGATCGCCGCGCACGGCATCGAGACGGGCATCATCCGCCAGCTGCCCAACGGCGAGTTCGTCGAGGACCACCGGCCCAAGCCGCCGGCGGTGCCCGACTACCCGGTCGTGCCGAACGACCGGTTCGCGCTCACGGCCGGTGACGGCCACGGCAACGGGACCGGCCAGCACGGCACGGGCCTGGCGCGCCGGGCCGGCAAGGCCGTCGGCGGGTTCTTCACCGAGGAGTCGGAGAAGCCGGCGGACGGCGAGGGCGCAGACTCGGCGGTGGGCGGCGGTCAGACCAAGCACTGAGGTAAGCCACCAGGCTCGACCCGGAGGCACACTCGAGAACAGGCACGCTGAAGCACCGAGGGGCCGTTCCCGTCATCGACGGGGGCGGCCCCTAGCGCTGCGACCCTAGCGTTTCCGCGGCTCGCGGCCGCTCCGGCCGCTCCGGGGGCTGCTGGGCGCGCGCCCGCGTCGGGTGTCGGTGGGGGAGTCGAACCCGCGGTCGAACCCGTTGTCCAAACCGCCGTCGAAGCGGACGTCGAACCGCCGCGCCGCGCGGATCGCGCCGTGCGCCGGCCAGCTCCACTCGCCGTCCAGCCGGACCAGGCGCACGCCGGGCCCGGCCAGCCACCGCCCGATCCGCTCCGTCTCCTCGACCGAGGCGCACGGGGTGGGGCCGGGCAGCGGTCGGACGGTCTCCGCGCTGGCGACCACGGCGTCGACCCAGGGCCTCGGGTCGGTGCCGCGTGGCACCGACGCCGCGGAGACCAGCCGGCCACGGCGGACGACGGCGAGATCCCACCCGGCGTCGGCGGTCGGCGCGGCGGCGACCAACTCGTCGACGCAGGTCAGCGCCGTCAGCCGCTGCATGCGCGCGACGGCCCGCACGTAGGCCGCGAGCCGGTCGCGGACCCCGGCGGCCTCCTCGTAGCGCTGGTCGGCGGACAGTCGCGCGATGCGCCGCTCCAGCACGTCCACGACGGGCCGCGGATCGGCGGTCATCGCGCCGCGCGCCGCGGCGACGTGTTGGCCGTACTCGGCGACCCCCTCCCGGCCGTCGCACGGCGCGCCGCAGCGCCCCAGCTCGGCCAGCGCGCACGCGGCCGTCGGACGGCGCGGCGAGAGCCGGGTCGAGCACTGGCGCAGCGGGATCGCCTCCAGCAGCGCCGTGGCCGCCGACTCGGCCGCCGCCGCGCTGCCGAACGGCCCCAGCGACGTCACACCGTCGCCGACGGAGCGGACCCGGGAGAGCCGGGGGAACGGCTCGTCGGTGAGCCGCAGGTAGACGGCCCGCTCGGGGAACCGGGAGCGGCGGTTGTACGGCGGTTTGTACTCGGCGATCAGCCGCAGCTCGCGCACCTCCGCCTCGAGCGCGTGCGCGCACTCGATCGCGTCGACCCGCTCGGCGATCGCGACCATCTCCGCCATCCGGGTGCGGGGCTCGCTGGCCGTGAAGTAGGTACGCACCCGGGAGCGGACCGACCGGGACGTGCCGACGTACAGCGGGCGCCCCGTGCCGTCGCGGAACACGTAGACCCCCGGGCCGGTGGGCAGGTCGTCGGCGAGGTGCCGCTTGCGCCGCTGGGCGGGGGAGACCCGCGCGCTGTACTCGTGCAGATCCTCGATCGTGGTGACACCCAGGTTGCCCAGCCGCTCGAACAGCCCGTGCAGGACGTCCACCGTCGCGCGGGCGTCGGCCAGCGCCCGGTGGTTCGGCTGGGTCGCGCTACCGAAGAGGGCCGCCAGGGAGGACAGGCGGCAGTCGCGGGTCTCGTCGCGGCTGATGACGCGGCGCGCGATCCGCACCGTGTCGAGATGCTCCCAGGCCGGGGCCGGGTAGCCGCACGCCGTGGCGGCGGCGCGCAGGAAGCCGAGGTCGAACGGGGCGTTGTGAGCCACGAGCACCGCGCCCCGGGCGAACTCCAGGAACGTCGGCACGACCTCGCCGATGCCCGGGGCGGTGGCGACCATGGCGTCGGTGATGCCGGTGAGCACGGAGATGAAGGCCGGGATGGGGGCCGACGGCCGGACCAGGCTCGACATCTCACCGAGGATCTGGCCGCCCCGAACCCGCACGGCGCCGATCTCGGTGATCTCGCTCGTCGCCGGCGAGCCGCCGGTGGTCTCCAGGTCGACGACGACGAACGTCAGGTCCGACAGCGGCCGGCCGAGCTCTGCCAGGCTGGCCTGGCGCGGCACGCCGCCGGTCGGCGCAGGGACTGGGCACACGGCGACACCCTAGGCCGCGGGTACGACAGGATTCGTCCCCGGTCGGCCCGGCGCGGCTCAGGAGAACGGCCGGGCGAAGGCGGTCGGCCCGGCGTTCATCACGCGGAACTCGTTGCCCTCGGGGTCGCGCAGCACGAAACCGGTCTCCCCGTCGGCCTCGTACCGGGCGAGCTGGCGCGCGCCCAGCGACGACAGCCAGCCGATCACCCGCTCCGCGTCGACGGCGTACAGCTCCAGGTGCAGGCGGTTGCCGGCCTTGTCCGCGGTGTCCTGCTCCGGTTCCGGGCGGCGGCCGGCCCGGCGCGCCGCCCATCGTGGTGGTCGTTGCTCGCCTCGGGCGGCCCGCGGCTCGGGCCGCCGCCGGAGCAGGAGCTTGGGCCCGGCACCGGCGGGATGACGCAGGACGGCCGAGTCGCCGCCCTGCTCGGAGACCTCGTAACCGAGGGCGTTGGACCAGAAGCGGACCATCGTGTCCACATCGGTGCAGTCGACGCTGATACGGGCGACCCTGATGCCGTTCGTCTCAAACCACGCCACCCGGAGCATCATTCCGTATGGCCGGGTTTGTTGGCGCACCAGAGTGCTTCCGGCGTGTCCTCCTGGACCTCTTTGTGGGCTATGTTTCCTGTTAGTCGCTATTGCCCGCTATCGTATGGTTTCAAGTGTGATAGTGGATGGTGTGGTCCGCCTGCCGGCCGCGTTCACCAGAGGCTCCCCGGACCGACCGCGACCCCGGCGTCCGTGGTCGGGTGCCGCGCGGTCGATCTCGGTAGGGTCCGGCCATGGCCAGTGTCTTCACCCGGATCATCAACGGCGAGCTCCCGGGCCGCATCGTCTACTCGGACGAGTCGGCGGTCGCGTTCCTCTCCATCGCGCCCGTCCGCCCCGGGCACACGCTCATCGTGCCCCGCCTGGAGATCGATCACTGGATCGATCTGCCGGACGAGACGGTGCGCGCGGTGTGGAGTGCCGCGGCTGTCGTCGGGCGGGCCATCGACACGGTGTTCAAGCCACGGCGGGTCGCGGCGATGCTCGCCGGGATGGAGGTGCCGCACGCCCACATCCACCTGTTCCCGATCGACGCGGAGTCGCAGATGAGCTTCGCGCTCGCCGACCACAACCCCGATCCGGCGATGATGGACGACGTCGCCGAGCGCCTGCGGGCGGCCCTGGCGGAGCCGCGCCGGGTCTAGATCCGGCCACGCCGGGTCCGGAGCGAGCCGTGCCGGTTGTGGCGGAGCCGTGCCGGTTGTGGCGGAGCCGAGTCGAGCTCTGCCACGGGTGCCCCGCCGAGGCCCCGTCCGTGCCCGTTCACCGTGGAACGGGCACGGACGGGGCCCCCTGTCGTCAGAACTGGAACTTCGCCGGCTGCGTCGCGAACAGCGGCTCCCAGGACAGGATGTGGTGACCCGCCGGGGCGTCGATGACCACGTTGCCGCGCACCTTCTGACCGGCCTTCAGGTCGAGGGTGAACAGCTTCGGCTCGACCGTGGTGAAGGAGCCGTCGTAGCGGCTGCCGTCCGAGGTCTGGATGTAGAAGTCGTCCGGTGACGCGGTCGTCTCGCCGCGGATGGTCTCGACGGTCACGTTCAGGATGTAGTTGGCGCCCTGCACCGGCGGATCGGAGTAGTCGGCGGCCGGGCCGGTGGTGCTGCAGATGCTGTTCAGCGTCACCTTGGCCTCGAAGTCGCTGACCGACGAGCTCGCGGTGCCGACCACCGTGCCCGTCCCACCCAGGGTCAGGGTGCCCGCGGGCGGCGCGCCCTGCGGCACGACCGGCGTGCATCCGGCGGGGCCGGCAGGCTGCTGCGGGGCCGTCGTCGTACCCGGGACGGCGGGTGCCGTCAGGGTGGGCACGGTGCCCGGGCCCAGGTTCGTGACCGCCGGCGGCGTGGCCGTCGGCTTCGAGTCGTCGCCGCCGGCCGCGAGGGCGATCACCACCCCGAGGACGATGACCGCGACGACGGCCACCGGAATGATGATCATTGCCGGGTTCCGGCGGGGCCGGGCCGGTGGCGGGCCGCCGGGCTGCTGCCAGTTGCCCTGCTGCTGGGGGAAGCCCTGCTGGTAGCCAGGCTGCTGATAGCCGGGCTGCTGGTACCCCTGCTGCTGGTAGTCGCCTGGCTGTGGCTGGTAGCCGGGCTGCTGGTACCCCTGCTGCTGGTAGTCGGCGGGCTGCTGATACCCGGGCTGGTAGCCCTGCTGCTGGTAGTCAGCCGGCTGCTGGTAGCCCTGCTGGTACTGGCCCTGGGTGCCACCCTGCTGGTAGTCGGCGGGCTGCTGCCATCCGGTGCCGGGCTGGCCCGGCTGCCCCCAGGGCGTATCGGTGCCCTGCTGGGGCCACTGCTGTTGTCCCGCCCCGGGCCACGAACCGTCCGGGTTGGGCCCGCCGGCCGGTGGCGTGCCCCATCCGCCGCCCGCCCCGCCGCCCACGGGCGTGGTGGACGGCCATCCGCCGCCTTCCTGGCCCGGCGCGCCGGTGCCCCACTGCGGCACGGGCGCCGGCGGCGGGGTGGTGGACGGCAGGCCGCCCTGGCCCGCGCCGGGAGCGCCGGCCGCTGCGGGCGCTCCGCCCGCCTGGCCGCCGGCATCCGGTGGCTGTTGCCACGAGTTGTTGGGGGCCCTCCAGGTCTCCTGGTTCTCCGGACCGGGGGAGGGCTGGCCAGGAGGGGTCTGGTCGGTCAACGGGTGTCCTCTCGACGGCCATTGCCGTGTTTCTCTCGAAGTGAGGTATGTGCGGACGGACAGGGCGAGGCTACATAAGCCGGATATCACATGAGACAATGGCCGGCTGGCTCGCGAAATGCGGTAGATGCGGCGGTGCCGTGATGCCCCGGGCCCGCGCCGCCGTGTCCTGTGGCCTGCGGCAGCCCCTCGGCCCCGGCCCACCGGGGGCGAAACACCGCTTCCCGTTGGGATTCGCGGCCGCCGACGCGGACCCTGCGGCGGTGCGTGCCCGTTCGCGGTGGGCTGGGCACGGATTCACCGATGGTGTCCGAAGAGGTCGTGCTGGCCGACCGATACCCTGGACCGTCGCTGTCGTCGTTCGCTCCGGAGTCCCCCGTGCCAGTGGTAATGCCCCGACCACTCGGCCGGCCACGGGGAGTCGGCGTCCGCACCCCCGCCGGCCAGGCCGGGCCCGTCGCATGAACGAGACGCTGCCCGTGGACGTGCGGGCCCAGGTCGTGGTCTACGCCGCCGAGACCCTGGCCGACATCGCCGAAGCGGTCGTCCCCCCGAGCCTGGTCGCCGTGCGCCGGTTCAAGCCGTCGCGCCGGGCCCGGCTGGGCGCCGTCCCGCTGGCGGCCGCGATCGAGCACGACGCGCAGTTCCGCGGCCGGGTGGCCGAATGGGTGCGCCGCACCCACCCCGATCTGGTCGTCGCGATCACCGGGGAGGGCGGCCCGCCACCCGCCGCCCCACCCGCCCAGGTCGCGGCGGTCGCCTACATCCTCCGGCTCCCCGACTGGGAGCAGTTCGTCGAGGAGGCGGCCCGATCGTCCGAGCAGGCGGTCTCCACCGCGCGGCTCGTCGACGCCGAGCGCGAGATCGACCGCCTGCACCAGCAGATCGAAGCCGTCCGCCGGCTCGCCCGCACCGAGCAGGACCAGCTGCGCGGCCAGCTCGACCAGGCACGGGCCGAGGCGGAGGAGGCCCGCCGCCGGCTACGGTCCTCCGCGGACCGCGTCCGCCGCGCCGAGCTCGCCGCCCGGGAGGTGAGCCTCGCCGCCGAGGCCGCCCGGGACGCCGCGCTGGCCTCGGCCCGGGAGAGCGAGGCCGAGGTACGGCGGCTGCGCGCGCGGGTCGGTGACCTCGAGGCCGCCGCCTCGCTGACCCGCCGCGACACCCGCGAGTCCCGCGGCCTGGACGAGGCGCGGCTTCGGGTGCTGCTCGACACGCTGATGGCTGCGGCGAACGGGGTCCGGCGGGAGCTGGCGCTGCCGACCACCGTCGCGCGGCCCGCCGACCTGGTCGACCGCTCCGACAACGGAGCCGCCTTCGACCCGTTCTCCGCGGTCGGTGGCCGCGGGCGCTCCGCCGACGACCCGGCCATCATCGACGACGTCCTCGCCATCCCCGGCCTGCATCTGATCATCGACGGTTACAACGTCACCAAACGCGGCTACGGCACCCTGACCCTCCAGGCCCAGCGGGCACGCCTGCTGGCCGGCCTGGGAGCCCTGGCCGGCCGCTCCCTCGACACCGAGGTCACCGTCGTCTTCGACGCGACGGCGGTGGTGGCCCGGCCGGTCGGGGTCGCGATGCCCCGCGGCGTGCGGGTCGTCTTCAGCCAGCCCGGCGAGCTGGCCGACGACGAAATTGGACGTCTCGTGCGCGCGGAACCCGTCGGCCGACCGGTGGCCGTCGTGACCTCCGACCGCGAGGTGGCGGAGAACTGCGCCTCGCAGGGCGCCCGCACCGTCCCCTCGGACGCCCTCCTGGCCCGCCTCGACCGCTAGCTCTCCGCCGGCCCCGACTTACTCAGCCGCCACGGTTCGTTGACGCTTGGGTGGCGCCGGGTATGGGGGACGGGGTTCGGGCGTCCGGAACTGTCGGACCCCTCACCTAGCGTGGTTCGCGTCGAACTGGTGTCCGGTTCCGCGGTGGTCGACAGGGCTCGGTGATCTACCGGGTGCGGGGAAGACCAGGCGGATCCGGGCGGCGAACCGAGAGGTGAGCACGATGCTGATCGACTGTGATGCGTGCGCCGTGCGAGACGTCGCGTGCGCGGACTGCGTGGTGACCGTCCTGCTGGCCCCGCCGTCCACCGGCATGGAGTGGGACGAGGACGAGCGCCGCGCCCTCGCCGTGCTCGCCGATGCCGGGCTCATCCCGAGGTTGCGGCTTGCCCCCGGCGGGTCGCCGACCGGCCCGGAAACGCCCCGGCCCCTGCCACGCCGCCGCGCCGGTTGACGCCTGGCTGATGCGCTGCCCGGGGCGTGCCCGGGGAGCGGGCGGTGCGGCCGCGTCCGGGAGAGGGAGAGCGCTCTGTGTGCGGGCGGGGCGCTGCGGTGGTGTCCGCGTGGTTGGAGGCGTCCCACCTGCGTCTTGATGGAGGCGATGCGGGAACATGGCGGCGTGCGGGTGCTCGCTGTGACCAATGACTTCCCTCCGCGGCCCGGTGGCATCCAGGCGTATGTGCACAATTTCGCCTCGCGGTTGCCCGACGACGAGATCGTGGTGTATGCCCCTGCCTGGCGGGGGGCCGCCGAGTTCGACGCGGCGCAGCGGTTCCCGGTGGTGCGGCACCCGACGTCGCTGATGCTGCCCACGCCGGATGTCTTCCGTCGCGCGCGGGAGATCGCGCGGTCGGAGAAGTGCGACACGCTGTGGTTCGGCGCGGCGGCGCCGCTGGGCCTGCTCGGGGCGCGGCTGCGCCGGGATCTCGACGCCCGCCGGGTGCTGGCCAGCACGCACGGGCACGAGGTGGGCTGGGCCGCGTTGCCCGGCGCGCGGCAACTGCTGCGGCGCATCGGGGCGACCACCGACGTGATCACCTACCTCACGGACTACACCAGGGGTCGCCTCGGTCCGGCCTTCGGTCCGCATCCGGACCTGGCCCGGCTGCCCAGCGGTGTCGACCCGTCCCTGTTCCGGCCAGGGGAGGGGCGGGACGAGACCCGTCGTCGCTACGGGCTGGGTAGCCGTCCGGTGGTCGTCTGTGTGAGCCGTCTGGTTCCGCGTAAGGGGCAGGACATGCTGATCCGGGCGCTGCCGGCGTTGCGCCGGCGGATCCCGGGCACCGCGCTGCTGCTCGTCGGCGGCGGGCCGTACCGGCAGGAGCTCACCCGGCTGGCCAGGGAGAACGACGTCGCCGAGCACGTGGTGTTCACCGGGTCGGTGCCGTGGGCGGAACTGCCGGCCCACTACGCGGCGGGGGACGTCTTCGCCATGCCGTGCCGCAACCGGCGCGCGGGGCTCGAGGTCGAGGGCCTGGGCATCGTCTTCCTCGAGGCCTCGGCGACCGGGCTGCCGGTGGTCGCCGGCCGCAGCGGGGGAGCCCCCGACGCGGTCCTCGACCAGCGGACGGGGGTGGTCGTGGACGGCCGCGATCCGCGCGCGCTGATCCGGGCCGTCGGCGACCTGCTGGCCGATCCGAACCGCGCCCGCTCGATGGGGACCGCCGGGCGGGCGTGGGTCGAGCTCCGCTGGCGCTGGGACGTCCTGGCCTCGGACCTGCGCGACCTGCTGCTCGCCTGAGCCGCCCGCGGCCGCCCGGCCTGCGCCTGGCCCGGCCATGCTCGGCTGGGGCGTGCGGGGGATCAGGAGGCGGTCCGGGCCCCCGCGTAGATGGATTCCACGGCTGCCGCGTGGCGTTCCATGATGAGGTTGCGCTTCACCTTGAGACTCGGGGTGAGCTCGCCGCCGGCGACGGTGAAGTCGTTCGGCAGGATCACGAACTTCTTGATCGACTCGGCGTGGGAGACGGTGGCGTTCGCCGCGTCCACGGCCTTCTGGACCTCGGCCAGCAGTTCCGGGTCGGTGGCGAGGTCGGCGGGGGTCACCGTCGACGGGTGGTCGTGGGTGTCGCGCCAGGAGGCGAAGGCGTCCGGGTCGAGGGTGATCAGGGCGGCGATGAACGGCCGCTGGTCGCCGATCAGCATCGCCTGGCTGATCAGCGGGTTCTCCTGGATGCGGTGCTCGAGGGGCGCCGGGGCGATGTTCTTGCCGCCCGCGGTGACGAGCAGCTCCTTCTTCCGCCCTGTGATGCGCAGATGTCCGGTCTCGTCGAGGGAGCCCAGGTCGCCGGACCGCAGGAAGCCGTCGGCGTCGAGCGCCTCCTTGGCCGCCGTCTCGTCGTTGCGGTAGCCACTCAGGACCAGGTCGCCGCGGATGAGGATCTCCCCGTCGTCGGCGATACGGATCGTCACGCCGGGCAGCGGCAGGCCGACGGTGCCGATCTTCAGTGAATCGGGCCGGTTCACGGTCGCGGCCGCGGTGGACTCGGTGAGCCCGTACCCCTCGAAGATCGGAACCCCGATGCCCCGGTAGAAGTGGCAGAGGCGTGGGCCCAGCGGCGCGCCGCCGCTGATGGCGTGGTCGATCCGGCCGCCCATCGCGGCCCGCAGCTTGCTGTAGACGAGGCGGTCGAACAACGCGTGCCGGGCGCGCAGCAGGAAGCCGGGCCCGCCGTGGTCGAGGGCCTCGCTGTAGGCGATCGCGGTGGCCTCGGCGGCGTCGAAGATCCGGCCTTTCCCGTCGGCGTGGGCCTTGGCACGGGCGCCGGCGTGCACCTTCTCGTAGACCCTCGGCACCGCGAGCAGAAAGCTCGGGCGGACCTGGGCCAGGTCGGCCAGCAGCGTGGACGTGTCCGGCGCGTAGGCGATGCACCGCGCGCTGTTGATGATGGTGCACTGCATCGTCCGCGCCAGCACATGGGCCAGCGGCAGGATCATCAGCGTGGACGCGTCCTCGGTGAACAGGTCCGGCATGGTCGCCGCGGAGCTCATCGCGTTGAACAGCAGCGAGCGGTGGGCGAGCTCGCAGCCCTTCGGTCTGCCGGTGGTGCCGGAGGTGTAGATGATCGTGGCGATGCTGGCCGCGGTCACCCCGGCCCGCGCGGCGGCGAGCTCCTCCTCGCCGGTCCCCGCGGCGGCCCCGGCCTCGGCCAGGGTGTCGAGCGCGCCGCCGTCCAGGACGAGCACCTCGCGCAGGGTGGGAACCTGGTCGCGCACCGTGGCGACGAGTGCGGCGTTGGCCTCGGTCTCGACGACGGTGAGAACGGCCTCCGAGTCCGACAGGATCCACTCGATCTGGCTGGCACTGGACGTCTCGTAGACCGGCACGGTGACCGCGCCGGCGACCCAGACCGCGTAGTCGACGACCGTCCACTCGTACCGGGTGCGGCTCATGATCGCGACGCGGTCGCCGGGGCGCACCCCGCGGGCGGCGAGGCCGGCGGCCGTGCGGACCACCAGATCGCGGAACTCCCGCGCGGTCACGTCGGCGAACTGGCCGCCCGACTTGTGGCGGACGATGACCTTCTCGGGTGTCCGTGACGCGTTGGCGAACACGGCATCGCTGAGAGTCATGTCATCCGCCACGGTGACTCGGGCGGGAGAGGTGTACTCGCGCACGGGAACTCCTTGGCTGGCGGCGGGCCGTTCGGGGTGACGTGCCGGTGCGGCGCTGATCCGCGACGCTGCCTTCTGGTGCGGCGTGGCACTGAGGTGTGGCACTGATGGGAGGGCGGTCGGTGATCGGAGAGAAGTTGGTCAAGTGACGTTAGCCTGTGAGCGCGGCCACGGCGAGCCGTCCGCGCCCGCTTTTTTCGCCCCCGCCGCGCCGACCCGCCTGTGCGCTTTCGGGTACGGGTGCTGTGGAAGGCACGCGACTCGCCCTAAGCTCTCTCACGTGCGCGTGCATGTGGTGAGCGACGTTCACGGACGGTCGGACGCGCTCCCGGGCGCCGCCGCCGGTGCCGACGCCTTCGTCTGCCTCGGTGACCTGATTCTCTTCATCGACTACTTCGATCACGGCCGCGGGATCATGGGTGAGCTGTTCGGCGCCGAGGCGGTGGGCCGCATGATCGAACTGCGTACCGAGCAGCGGTTCGACGAGGCGCGGGAGTGGTCCAGGAAGCTCTGGGCGGGGGTCGACGGCGACCGGGCCGACGTCGTCGAGGCGGCCATCCGGCGGCAGTACGCGGCCATGTTCTCCGCGTTCCCGACGCCGACCTACCTCACCTACGGCAACGTGGACCTCCCACATCTCTACCCCGACTTCCTGCGCGACGGGATCACCCTCCTCGACGGCCAGACCACCGAGATCGGCGGGCTGACGTTCGGGTTCGTCGGCGGTGGGCTGCGCACGCCGATGAACACCCCGTACGAGATCGACGACGAGACCTACGCGGCGAAGGTGGCCGCGGTCGGCGCGGTCGACGTCCTGTGCTGCCACATCCCGCCGCACGTCCCGGAGCTGGTCTACGACACGGAGGCCCGCCGGTTCGAGCGCGGCAGCGTCGCGGTGCTGGAGGCCATCCACGCGACACAGCCGCGGTACGCGCTGTTCGGCCATGTGCACCAGCCCCTGGTCGCCGAGCTCGAGATCGGCGCGACCCGATGTGTCAACGTCGGTCACTTCAACGCGCGGGGCGCGCCGTACGTCCTCGAGTGGTAGGACACCCGGCCCCGCGCCCGGGTTCCGGTAGCCTCAACGATCGATCGGGTAATCGTCCGGCGGCCCGTGACACGGGTCGCCGAACGGGTGCCGAACGGCCCGCGGAGGCGGGCCGGCGGCACGGCCCGGACAGGACCGGCGGGTCCGACCAGGCCCCGCCGGGGCGATGAGATGTGGAGGTGCTGGCGGCTATGGCGGACCACGCGCAGTCGTCGATCGTCATCGATGCCAGGCCGGCCGTCATCATGGGGGCCATCGCGGACATCGCCGCCTACCCGACCTGGGTCGGCCAGATCGAACAGGCCGAGATCCTCGAGGTCGGCCCGGACGGCCGCCCGCGGCAGGCCCGGTTCCGGATCAACGCCGTCGTCGTGAAGGACGAGTTCGTCAACGAGTACACCTGGAAGGGCGACGAGCACGTCAGCTGGAGCCTCGTCTCCGGCGAGGCGATGTCGACCCAGGACGGTTCGTACACGCTGCGTGATCTCGGCGACGGCAGCACCGAGGTGACCTACGACCTCACCGTCGAGCTCAAGATCAAGATCCCCGGCCTGCTCCGTCGGAAGGTGCAGGGCGGCATCGTCGACGCGGCGCTCAAGGACCTCAAGAAGCACGTCGAGAAGCTCACCGAGAGCTGACCATCCGGTGCGGTGTGTGCTCCTGACGGGCAAGGGTGGTGGTGGGACCACGACGGTGGCGGCGGCGACGGCCACGCTCGCGGCCCAGCGCGGCCACCGGACGCTCCTGGTCTGCGCCGACCCGGCCGCCGGCCTGGCCGGCATCCTCGACCATCCGCTCGGCCCCGGTGAGGTCGAGCTCGAACCCGGGCTGTTCGGCCTCCAACTGGACCTGCGCCACGCGTTCGCCGAGCGCTGGCCGCAACTACGCGCGCTGATCTCGGCCGTGGCCCCCGCCGCCGGTGTCGACCTCCTGGAGGTCGAGGAGCTCGCCGGCCTGCCCGGCGCCCTCGAGGCGCTCACCCTGCTGGAGCTGCGCGACCGGCTCGAGTCGGACCGCTACGACGTCGTGGTCGTCGACGCAGGGCCGGCCAGCGCCGCGCTGCGGCTGCTGGCGAGCCCGGAGACGCTCGCGTGGGGCTGCCGCCGGCTCGGCTCCCCGGACGGCGCGCTCGCCCGCTGGATGCGCCCGTCGCTGGCGCTGCCGGGCCGTCTCACCGGGCGGGTGGCCGCGATCGCCGGGCCCGCCTACGAGGCGGTGTCGTGGCTGGCACGCCTGGCGCGTGACATGCGCGCCCTGCTTGCCGATCCCGTCGTGACCAGCGTGCGCCTGGTGCTGACCCCGGAGACGGCCGCGCTCGCCCAGGCCCGGCGGACCCTGAGCGCCCTGGCGCTGCACGGCATCGGCGTGGACGCGGTGGTCGCGAACCGGGTGATCGCTTCGGTCGGGGGCGACGCCTGGCGGGCCGGCTGGGCGGCGGCGCACCGTCAGCAGCTCATCGAGATCGGCGCGTTCGTCGCGCCGCTGCCCGTCCTCACCGCCGCCTACCGGGCCGGTGAGCCGCTCGGGCTGGAGGAGCTCGCCGCCTTCGGCGCCGCGGCCTACGGAGACCGCGACCCGGCTGCGGTGCTCAGCGTTCACCGGTCCGGCGAGGGGGCGGGCCCGCGGGTCGAGCGCACCGAGGGCGGCTACGCCATGTCGTTCGGCCTGCCCTTCGTCGACCGGTCGGAGGTCGACCTCGCCCGGGTCGGTGACGACCTCATCGTCAGCGTCGGCCCGCACCGGCGGCTCGTCCCGCTGCCCGCCGCGCTGCGCCGGTGTGATGTGTCAGGCGCCCGGCTGGCCGAGGAGCGCCTCGTCGTGTCGTTCGTGCCGGACCCGGCCCAGTGGGTGCGCGCGTGAGCACGTCGGACGGGGTGCCCCGGGAGGTCGTCGGCTCGCTCGCCCAGGAGGCGGCGCTGCTGGCGGCGGCCGTCCGGGACTGGGCGGCGGCCAACGGCGGCCCGGACGCCGCGGACGGTCATTTCGACACCGCTGACGGGCAACCCGCCGGCACGGCACCCACCGGCACGGCACCCACCGGCGCAGCCGCCAACGCCACAGCCCCCGGCGCCGCGGGATCGGACGCGCACGGCGGCCGGGACGGCTCCTGGCCATGCTGCGCCTGCCCGGTCTGCCGGGTTCTCGCCAGTGTCCGGGAGGAGCACGTGGAGGTCGCGGGCCACCTGGTCGACGCGGCAGTGTCACTGAGCGCGGCGGCGCGTGCCGCCTGGACGGTCTGGGGCGCCAGCGGGCACCGCGGCCAGGCCGCGGGCGAACCTGCCGACCCGGCCGGACCGCGACATGGTGCAACCGGCCGGGAGCGTAGCGAAGCGGCCGCCGGGGATCGGGTTCGTCCGGCCGAGACGGGGCACGGTGGCGGCGCAGACCGTCTTCCCGGGCAGGCGGCGGCACCGTACGACAGCGGCGGCCCGGCCGCCCGGGAACGGGGAGCCGGGACCGACCGCGATCCCTTCCCCGCGCCGGGCTTTCCACCACCAGGCTTCCCACCACCAGGCCGGGGCCGTGAGACGGGCGCCGGCCTTACAACGTCCGCGGGGTCGCCCCGACCCCGTGTCCAGAAGATCGATGTGAGGTGAGCGCACAGTGACCACCGGGTCAGCGACCGCCCCCGAGGGGGACGGCGACCTGGCGATCGGAGTCGACGTCGGCGGGACGAAAGTTGCCGCCGGTGTCGTCGACGCCCAGGGCAGGATGCTGGCCTCCGCCCGACGGCCCACCCCGAGCCATGCCCCGGCCGAGGTCGCCGACGCCATCGCCGAGCTCGTCGCCGGGCTCCGCCAGGAATACGACGTCCGCGCCGTGGGCATCGGCGCGGCGGGATGGATCGACCGCGACCGGTCGACCGTCCTCTTCGCCCCGAACCTGGCCTGGCGCGACGAGCCGCTGCGCGACGTCGTGGCGGAGCGGGTCGGCCTGCCCGTGGTCGTCGAGAACGACGCCAACGCGATGGCCTGGGCCGAGTACCGCTTCGGCGCCGGGCGCGGCCAGGCCGACCTCGTCTGCGTCACCGTCGGCACCGGTATCGGCGGCGGCATCGTCCTGGACGGCCGGCTGCACCGCGGCGCGTTCGGTATCGGCGCCGAGATGGGCCACATGCAGGTGGTCCCGGGCGGCCACCTGTGCGGCTGCGGGAACCGCGGCTGTTGGGAGCAGTACGCCAGCGGACGGGCCCTCGTCCGGGTCGCCCAGGAGATGGCCACCGCGTCCCCGGAGGCCGCCCGCACGATGCTGGCCGGTCGCTCCGTCGAGGAGCTGAGCGGGCCGGACGTCACCGCCGCCGCCCAGGACGGCGACCCGGCCGCGGTGAAGTGCTTCGAGGAGATCGGCCACTGGCTCGGCCAGGGCCTGGCGAGCCTGACGGCGATCCTCGACCCCGGCCGGTTCGTCATCGGTGGCGGAGTGTCGGACGCGGGGGACCTGCTGGTCGGGCCCGCCCGCGCCCAGTACCGGGCGGGGCTGTCGGGCCGCGGGCACCGGCCGGAAGCCGACGTGGTGGTGGCCACCCTCGGCTCCTCCGCCGGCATCGTCGGCGCCGCCGACCTCGCCCGCCGGTAGCCGCCGGCCGGCCGGGCACCGCGGGGGCATCGGGGCTCGGTTGGGCCCCGGTCGGGGCTGAAAGCGATAAATATTCGTACCGCCCCGGCCGCTATGCACGGCAGCCGAGGAACCGTGGCCGTTGAGTGACAGCCACGACTCACTCAACGGCCACACTTCGCCCGGCGGCGGAGCCGGCCGTGCATAACAGCTGGTGGTGCGGTTCGGGGGGAGAGGGGGAGAGGGGAGAGAGGGGGAGGGGGAGGATCCGGCAACGCCGTGGTCCCTGTCGCCCACCGACCTCGCCCACATTCCAGCCGGCACCCGTCTGGTCCTGCCCTCGCCGAACGGCGCCGCTCTGCCAGCCGCAGCAGCCGACATCGGGGCGACCCTGATCGCTGGATGCCTGCGCAACGCGGCGGCGGTGGGTAACCTGCTCGCGGACGAAGTCGCCGCAGGCCGGTACATCGCGGTCATCGCCAGTGCCGTCGACGCGGGTGCGCTGCCCCGATCACGGGTCTCCCCGGAGGCCCGAGCTGCCATGGCCGCCTTCCGTTCGGCCGAGCCCGACCTTCACGACGAGCTACGTGGGTCCGTCTCCGGGCGGGAGCTGTTGAACCTGGGCTGGGACGACGACGTCGCATCCGCCGCGCAGCTCAACGCCGACCCGATCGTGCCCGTTCTGCACAGCAGCGCGTTCTCGTCCTCCGCGGATCAGGTCTGGTAGTCGGGGACGAGCTCGGTCGCGAGCTGCTCGAGGAACAGCCCGGCGTCTGCGACGACTCCGAGGGCCTGGGCCGAGGTGCGGTCGGTGAGGCCGGAGACGATCGACGGGTTCGTGTCGACGCAGGCCACCGGGACCGACGCCGGCAGGATGTTGCCGGTCGCGACCGAGTGCAGGGTGGTCGCGACCATCACCGTGAAGCCGACGCCGCGCAGCGCGGCCCGCATCGCCCGCTGCCCGGCGACGACGTCGGTGTGGACGTCGGGCAGCGGGCCGTCGTCGCGGACCGAGCCGACGAGGACGAACGACTTGCCGGCCTTCACCATCGCGTGCATGACACCCTTGGTGACCAGGCCGGACTCGACCGCGGCCCGGATCGACCCGGCCCGGCGGATCGTGTTGACGGTGCGGATGTGCTGCTCGTTGCCACGCTGCACCCGCCGGCTGTGCGGCGAGCCCAGGCCCAGCGCGCTGCCGAACAGGGCGCGCTCGAGGTCGAGGGTGGCCAGCGCGTTCCCGCCGAACAGCACGTCGACGTAGCCCGCCTCGACCAGGGCGGTCAGCGCGCGGGAGGCGCCGGTGCTGACCACCGCGCGCCCGGCCACCCACAGCACCTGGTAGCCCTCGGCCTTGACCTCGCGGATCTGGCGGGCGATCGCCTTGACCAGGACGGCCTGCGGCTGGGCCGCGGTGGAGCTGAACGTCGACATCGACGCGAACTCGCCGTGCAGCCGGGTCGAGTGGTCCGAGACGGGCAGGACGACCTTGACCCCGTCGATGCCACAGACGATCACGTCGCCGGCGCGGACGTCGGCCACCGGGACGGTGCGCACCCGGCCGCCGGAGACGATCAGCCCACAGTCCATCTCCGGGTGCTCGACAGGCACCCACTGCCCGTCGAGGTGCACGACGGTCTCCAGGTTCGTCGTCGAGTAGAAGTCCTCCGGGAAGACGCCGTCCGCGTCGGCCACGCACATCCGCGCCTCGCCGGGGACGAGCTTGTTCACCCCGTGCACCTGCACCCGCATCAGGATCCGGGCCAGCCTGGACGCCGACTCCGCCCCGACCGTGACCACGGCGTGCGACTCGTCGTCGTGGGTCCGGCCGAGGTCGATCTTGTCGACCCGGTAGTCACCGCCGTAGGCCAGGACGTCGTCCAGCACCCGCGCCAGCACACCGGTGTCCATCAGGTGCCCGTGCACCTCGACCTGCTCGTGGAAACGCACGCCGCCGTCCTTCCGCCGTCATCTGTCGGTCGCCGTACCCGACGCCGCGCCGGCAGGTCGGGCTGGTTGGAGCAACGCCGACGGACCGGACGCGCCTGGGGCGCGTCCGGTCCGTCGGCGCGATCAGACGACCGCGCCGTCGTCCGGTCCGTCGAAGTCCGTCGGCGGCCGGTCGCCCATGCGGGCCACGAGCGTCCCGACGCCTCCGAGAATGAGCAGGACGCCCGCGACGTCCTGGGAACGTGAATGGTTGAGCCCGATCAGGGTCGGGACCACCAGGATCGCGACGCCGAGCGCGATGGAGCCCAGCGCCCAGCGGGTGACCGGCCGCAGCTTCGGGACCGGCGGTGGTGGCGGCGGCACGTAGTGATCGTCGTCGTCCGCGCCCGGATACTCGGGAGCGTCGCGACCCGCGGTGCCGAAGGCGGCCCGCACGGCGGCGTCGAGCCCCGCGATGCCGTCGAGCGGGGAGCGGTTGTCCCGCCCGCGGCTGTTTCCCGCGCGGTCCGCTTCGTCGGCGGCCCCGGCCTCGCCCCGGCCGCCGCCCTGGCGGCCCGTGCCTGCGTTCCCGGCGCCCGTGCGGTCGGTGCCGGTGCGGTCGGTGCCGGTGCGGTCGGAACCGGTCAGGCCGGCGTTGGGGCGGTCCTCGCTCGACCCGTCGAGATCCACCGGGGCGGCGCCGTCCGTGCGGCGGCCGAGCGGGGACGCCGGCTCGGTGCGCTCGGTGCCCGGGTCGGTGTCGTCGCCGGCGAGGTGGCGCCCGTCCGGCGGCATGCCGTCGGGCTGCCGACCCGCGGGCCTGATGATGATGACGGACGGCCGTCGGGGCTCGTCGACGTCCTCGGCGGCCGGCCACAGCCGCTCGCCCGGCGGCGGCTCCTGGTCGAACCGGGCGATCAGCTCGAGGAAGGCCGCCTCGTCGGCGGCCGGTGAGCGGCGCTCCCGGGGGGTCCGCCGGCCCGCCGCGCCCGCCCCGCTGTCGGTCAGGCTCGGTGAGGCGGTGTCGGCGCGCGTGGCCCCCCGGTCCGGGGAACCAGCCGTGTCCGGACCAGCCGCCTCCGGGGAACCAGCCGTATCAGGGGAACCAGCCGCCTGCGGCGAACCGGCATCCGGTGCCGTGCCGTCCTCTCGTCCCTCGCCAGAGCCGGCGGCTCCCGCTTCCGCGTTCGGCGACTCCACCGGACGGCCTGAGCCGGGGGCTCCCGCGGAGCCCGAACCACCGGCAGCCGCTTGATCCGCCGCCGCTGCCGCGGGGGGTGACGTCGGCTCGGTGGGGATCTCGTCGGGGTCAGCGTCCGGCTGCCCGAAACCCGCCGGGTTCTCAGGCATGACGGCCCGGCCTCGGCTCGGGCTGGCCGGAGCCGGCCGGCCCCGGTGTCGCGGTGACGAAGTCGATGCTCCCCTTGAAGATCGTTTCCTTGTCGTGGTCGAGGGTGGCCACGTGGTAGCTGTAGTGCAGCAGCTGTTCCTCGGCGGGCGCGGACGTGAGACCCGCGAGCAGCAGACGCCCGGACGTCGGCTCGACCACATGATCGGTCACGCTGCGGTAGGCCAGCACCGGGCACACCACCCGGCCGAGGTCCGCCAGGGTCACCGCCCACAGCTCGCGCAACGAGGCGAACGCCCTGGTCGGAACACGCGAGTAGCCGACCTCCGTCGCGGCGGGATCACGGATGTCGTTCGCGACCCCGGGCACCGTCGGCAGGATCCGCCACAGCAGCGGCGCCAGCGCGGCCGTCCGCCGGTCCGTGCCGAGGCTGGCGTTGACGGTGACCGCTCCCGCGACCTTGTCGCCGTGCTCCTCGGCGAGGCGCAGCGTGAGCGTCCCGCCCATCGACAGGCCCATGACGAAGACCCGGTCGCAGGAGGCGCTCAACCGGCCGAAGGCCGCGTCGGCGGCGCCGTACCAGTCCTGCCAGGTCGTGCCGGCCATGTCCTGCCACCGGGTGCCGTGCCCGGGCAGCCGCGGGCAGCTCACGCGCAGGCCGGCCGCGGCGAGGTGGTCCCCCCACAGTCGCATGCTCTGCGGCGAGCCGGTGAAGCCGTGGACGAGCAGCACGCCCACGCCGTCGACACCGCCGCCGTCGAGATCGAAGGGCTCGGCGCCGGGCAGGATCGCCGGCTCCGGGACTCCCGCCATGGTGATCCGCTCCCTCCGCGTCGAGCGCCCGCGACGCGCCCGCCGCGGTTCATGACGTGGGCGCCTCCGTGACCGTGCGTGCGCCGGCTGGCGTCGACCGCCGGCCCGCATCGCCTGTCGGCCCGCATCGCCTGTCGGCCGGCAGCGACCGCCGGTCACCCGACTGTCACCTGCCGTCCGTCGCCGTGCTGGGAAACGACGCCGACCTTCGCATGCTCGCACGCCCCGGGCCGACTGGCCATGGCCGTGTGCCTTTCCATCATCCTGGACGAACCGGTCGTTGTCGGAGTGTGTTCCCTCCGGTGCGCTCTGCGTGCTCCCGGCGCGTTCCCGCTGGCACCGGCCGGCAGGATGTCGGCGGGACGTCTCCGCGACGTCGGCGGGATGTCGGGGTACGGGATGTCGGGTGAGGTCGGTGGGATCGATGGAGATCCGCCCGCCCGGCGTGGGCCGGGCCGGCTCTCGCCGTGGCCCGCGGCGGGCCCGCTCCCGGCTCACCGGGCCCGCGCCGGACAATGACACACCGACGTCTGTGCCGCGTGGGTGGACGACGTCGTGAGGGGTCCATATGGTCACCCCGGGCAACCCGTTCATGTCCGATCCCCGTCCCGGGGTCGTGGCGCTCGCCCTGACTCACCGTGTCGGGCACGCGTCCGGCCGTCGGGTGGGTTCGGGCGCGGACGTCCGGGAATGCCGCCAGAGGGCGGTAGGTGCGACGAAGCGGGGAGCTTGCGTGTTGTACTGGGTCGTCAAGGCCATCCTGACGCCGATCCTGCGGGTGTTCTGGCGTCCGTGGGTCGAGGGTCTCGAACACGTGCCCGCGCGTGGGCCGGTGATCCTGGCGAGCAACCACCTGAGCTTCCTCGACTCCTTCTTCCTGCCGCTGGTCGTGCCGCGGCGGATCACCTTCCTCGCGAAGAGTGACTACTTCACCGGTGTCGGGCTGAAGGGCTGGAGCAAGCGGAAGTTCTTCTCCGGCGTCGGCCAGGTGCCGATCGACCGCAGCGGCGGGAAGGCGAGCGAGGGCGCGCTGCGCACGGGCGTGCGGGTGCTCGGCAACGGCGAGCTGCTCGGCATCTACCCGGAGGGGACCCGCTCGCCCGACGGCCGGCTCTACCGCGGCAAGATCGGCGTGGCCCGGATGGCGCTGGAGGCCGGGGTGCCCGTGATCCCGGTCGCGATGATCGGCACGTTCGAGGTCCAGCCGCTGGGCCGGCTCGTCCCGCGGATCCGCCGGGTCGGCATCCGGATCGGCCGTCCGCTCGACTTCAGCCGGTACGCCGGGATGGCCGATGACCGTTTCGTGCTGCGCTCCATGACCGACGAGATCATGTACGAGCTGATGTCCCTGTCGGGCCAGGAGTACGTCGACATGTACGCGCAGCGGCGGAAGGAGGAGCTCGCCGCGGCCCGCGAGGCGCAGGCCGCCTCCGCCGCGCCGGCCGACCCGCGCCCCGAGGCCGGCACCCGCTCCGAGCCGGACCCGCGGCCCGACACCGGCTCGCGTTCCGAGACCGCCGCGCGCTCCGAGACCGGCCCGCGGTCCGAGAACGGTCCGCGTCCGCTGCAGGACCGGCGCGCGGGGGACTCTTCTCCCGGCGTACCCCCTGCCGGTGAGCCGCCGGTCCGCAGGGCGGTCTGAGCGGTTCCGCGCAGGCACGGCAAGATTGCAGGGTGCGCGGCTTTGCGGGTGGTTCGCGAAAGGGAGACGGCCGCCGGGGCGGCCGCCCGGCCAGGTGGGCGACGGTGGTGCTCACGGCCGCCCTCGTCGCCGTCCCCCTCCCGTCCTACGTCGGGATAGGCCCGTCCGGCCGGGCCGCCGCCACGACCGCGCGGGTCTCGACGTCCACCCCGGCCCAGCCGCCGGCGTCCGTGCCCGGCGGTGCCGGCGCGCCGACCGCCGTGGCCCCCCAGGTCCCGTCGGGCACCGTGACGCGCACCGGCACCCACCTCACCGACAGCGCCGGACGGGTCGTCCTGCCCCGCGGTGTCACCGTCCCGGCCGGGCGGGTCCCCACCGCCGGCGAGATCGCGCAGTGGCTCGACTTCGGCTTCACCGGCCTGCGCCTGGAGATCCCGATGACCCGTGGCGGGCTGTTCCCGCCGTCGGGCGAGGCCCCGCCACCGGGCGACCGGGAGCTGGGCGGCCTCGACCAGGCGGGCATGGTCGTCCGGGAGCTGACCGGCCGCGGGTTCACCGTGGTGCTGCGGATCGTCCCGGGCGCCGCCGGCTACACCCCCTCGGCCGCGGATCTGACGTCCGGTCTGACCCGCCTGGCCGGCCGTTTCGGCGGGGTGGCCGGGCTGATCGGCTACGAGGTGCCGGCCGGGGTCGGCTCGGCCGATCTCGCCGGCGCCGTGCGGGCCGTCGACACGAACCACACGCTCTGGGTCGAGCAGCCGGCGCCGTTCGACCCCGCGGCGCGGGTCGCGGCCGCCGAGGGGGCCGGGTACGTCACCGGCTGGGTGGACGGCTCCGCGCGCCGGGCCGCCGCGCTGGCCGACGCCGGGGACGCGTTCGGGCTTGGCTGGTTCTTCGACGGCCCGGCCGTCGAGTCCTCCGCGACCGGCATCGGGCCGGGTGAGGTGCGGGCGCTCACCGCGCCCCCGGCGGAGATCGTGCGGCCCTACCCGGCCGCCGTGGCGGGCGCGCCGGAGTCGTTCAAGCGCGACGGCGCGGGCGTCTTCCGCCTCGTCTACCAGCCGTCCCGGGCCGGCGGCGGGACGTTCGCCCCGGGCACGGCGACGGCGGTCGTCCTGCCCGCGTGGGCCTATCCGTCGGGCTACCAGGCGCGGGTCACCGGTGGCCAGGTCACCTCCCCGCCCGGAGCCGGGGTGCTGTGCGTGGTCGCGGGGGCGGGCGCGACCCGGGTCAGCGTGGAGGTGACGCCTGCCGCCGGCGCGCCGGCGCCGGTCGCGCCCACCCGTGCGGGTGCCGTCAACTGCGCCGCCGCCCCGGGAGCGGGGCCGGGGAGCGCCGGCGCGGCGGCGGGGCAGCCGCCGTCCGGGGCGCCCGCGGCGACCTCCGCGGCCGACGACTCCGACCCCGTCCTGCTCCTGCTGGTCCTTCCGCTGCTGGGCGCCGCCGCGGCGGCCGCCGTGCTCGGCCCCGTCTTCGTCCGGCTACGCCGCCGCTGACCGGCGCCGCCCCCGGCCCCTGGCCGGCGCCCCGGCCGGGCGGAGCACACTGGGGGTGTGGGCGGCCGTTTCTTCTATGACACCGAGTTCATCGAGCGCGACGACGGCGGCCATCACTGGCTCGACCTGGTCAGCATCGGGATCGTCAGCGAGGACGGGACGAGGGAGCTCTACGCCGTCTCGACGGAGTTCGACCCCTCGCACGCCGTCCCCTGGGTGCGCCGCAACGTCCTGGACCGCCTGCCATCGCCGTCCAGCCCGGCCTGGATGTCGCGGGAGCGGATCCGGGACGAGGTGGCGCAGTTCCTCACGGCGGACGGCTCGCCGGAGCTGTGGGCCTGGTACGCCGCCTACGACCACGTCGTGCTCTGCCAGCTCTTCGGGAAGATGCCCGCGCTGCCGCGCCGGTTGCCGCGGTTCACCCGAGACCTGCGCCAGCTCTGGGAGGACGTCGGCAGCCCCAGCCTGCCGCCGCCGCCGCCCGACGCGCACGACGCGCTGGCCGACGCGCGGCACAACCTGGCCCGCTGGGCCGTCCTCGCGCCGCTGCGCGCCGAGCTCGCCCCGAAGGCGCCGGGGCACTCCGCCAACCGACGGAACGATCGGTCGACGGAACGTGTTTGATTGGCCACGCCGTGTTTACGGTGAAGGGCTGGTCGGGGTCTCCGGGGAGCTAGGCTGCCGCCGGCAGATGTGCCGCAGATCGGGGGCGACTCGAACAGAGAGGGCCCTGGGGCGTGAAGATCGGTGTGCTGACCGGCGGTGGCGACTGTCCTGGTCTGAACGCGGTGATCCGTGCCGTCGTACGCAAGGGCGTCGGCGTCTACGGGCACAGCTTCGTCGGGTTCCGGGACGGCTGGCGCGGACCACTGGAGAACGACACCGTCCCGTTGGACGTGACGGCCGTGCGCGGCATCCTGCCCCGCGGCGGGACCATCCTCGGTTCCAGCCGGACGAATCCGTTCGCCTCGGCGGACGGTCCGTCCCGCATCCGGGAGACCCTTGACCGCACCGGCGTGGACGCCATCGTCGCCGTCGGCGGCGAGGACACCCTCGGCGCCGCCGCGCGCCTGCACGCCGAGGGCATCCCGGTCGTCGGGGTGCCGAAGACGATCGACAACGATCTCTCCGCGACCGACTACACGTTCGGCTTCGACACCGCGGTGAACATCGCGATGGAGGCCATCGACCGCCTGCACACGACGGCGGAGAGCCACCACCGCGTCCTCGTCGTCGAGGTGATGGGCCGCCACGCCGGGTGGATCGCCCTGCACAGCGGGATGGCGGCCGGCGCGAACGTCATCCTCATCCCCGAGCGGCCCTTCGACATCGACAAGGTCTGCGCCTTCGTCGAGCAGCGCTTCGCCACCCGCTACGCGCCGATCATCGTGGTGGCCGAGGGCGCCCGGCCGATCGCCGGCACCGCCATGGCCAGGGAGGGCGAGCTGGACGCCTTCGGTCACGTGCGCCTGCAGGGCATCTCCGGCCTGCTCGAGACCGAGATCCGCGGCCGGACGGGCCGGGAGACCCGGGCGACGGTGCTCGGCCACGTCCAGCGCGGCGGGACGCCGACCGCCTTCGACCGCTGGCTGGCCACCCGGTTCGGGCTGCACGCCGTCGACGCCGTGCACGAGGGCGACTTCGGGACGATGGTCGCCCTGCACGGCACGCGGATCGACCGGGTTCCGCTCAGCGAGGCGACCGGCGAGCTCAAGACCGTCCCCGAGCACCTCTACGGCGAGGCGGAGGTCTTCTTCGGCTGACGCACCGGTGGATGAGGGGAGCGCGACCGGCCGGCGCAAACCGCAGGAGATGTCGGCGCCGTAGCCGTACCCTGGTGACTCGTGAGCAACGACCTGGACATCTGGCGGAGCCTCCCAGCCAGGCAGCAGCCCTCCTGGCCCGACCAGGAGGAGCTGGCGGCAGCGTTCGCCGAGCTCTCGGCCCTGCCGCCGCTGGTGACCGCGCCGGAGGTGCGCTCGCTGACCGACCGTCTCGCGATGGTGGCCCGCGGCGAGGCGTTTCTGCTCCAGGGCGGTGACTGCGCGGAGACCTTCGCGGCCAACACCGCGGACAAGATCCGCGACAAGGTCAAGACCCTGCTGCAGATGGCGGTCGCCCTGACCTACGGCGCCAGCACGCCGGTGGTCAAGGTGGCCCGCATCGCCGGCCAGTACGCCAAGCCGCGCTCGGCCGACATCGAGGCCTCGACCGGGCTGCCCTCCTACCGGGGCGACGCGGTGAACGACATCGCGCCGAACGCGCAGGCCCGCCGTCCGAACCCGAAGCGGATGGTCGACGCCTACCACCAGAGCGCCGTCGCGCTGAACCTGGTGCGGGCGTTCGCGACCGGCGGCTTCGCGGACCTGCACAAGGTTCACGAGTGGAACAAGGCGTTCGTGCGCGACTCGGCCGCCGGCCGCCGCTATGAGCTGATGGCCGTCGACATCGAGCGGGCGCTGGCGTTCATGGCCGCCTGCGGCATCGACCCGGACCGCACGGCGGCCCTGACCGGTGTCGAGATGTTCACCAGCCACGAGGGCCTGCTGATGGAGTACGAGCGGGCGCTCACCCGCACCGAGGAGTCGACCGGCGAGGTCTACGACCTGTCGGCGCACATGATCTGGATCGGCGAGCGCACCCGTGACCTCGACGGTGCCCACGTCGACTTCCTCTCCCGGGTCGGTAACCCGATCGGCTGCAAGATCGGCCCGACGGCGACGCCGGACGAGGTCGTGGCGCTCACCGAGCGGCTCAACCCCGACCACATCCCCGGCCGGCTGACGCTGATCGCGCGGATGGGCGCCAAGCGGGTGCGTGACGCCCTCCCACCGATCATCGACAAGGTGAACGCGGCCGGGCATCCCGTGGTGTGGTCATGCGACCCGATGCACGGCAACACCCGTGACGTCGGCGGCGTGAAGACCCGGCACTTCGACGACGTCCTCGACGAGGTCTTCGGGTTCTTCGAGGTACACAAGGGGCTCGGGACGCACCCCGGTGGCCTGCACATCGAGCTGACCGGCGAGAACGTCACCGAGTGCCTCGGCGGCGCGGAGATGATCGGCGAGGCCGACCTCGGTGGCCGCTACGAGACGGCCTGCGATCCGCGGCTGAACACCGGCCAGGCGCTCGAGCTGGCCTTCCTGGTGGCCGAGTCGCTGCAGCAGGCCCGCGTGGAGCGCGACACACACACCCACTGACCGGTGTCCCGCCCGCCCCTGGCACAGGCCCGGGGCGGGCGGTCACGGCTGCCCGGCCGGCGCGTTCCCTCCGGTGACGTCCTCGGTGGCCTCGGTCGTCGGGGTGGCTGCCGCGCTCGCTGTGGTCTTCGGGGTGACCGCGGTTCCGCCGGTCGGTGGCGTCGTGTTGGTCGGCGTCGTCCCGGCGGTCGGGGCCGTCTTTCCGTTCGGGGCTGTCTCGGGGCTGGGTGGTTCCGCGCTGTCCGGGGCGGCCTCGGCCGCCCACTCCCCGAAGACGGCCTTCTCCGCCAGCGGGTCGTCCGACGCCGCCGGTGACGGCTGAGCGACGGGGGACACCTCGGGCCGCGGACCGTCCGACCACGAACCGTCCGCCGGAGTCTGCTCGGCCCCGCCACCGGCGGGATCGTCGACCGCGGGGTCACCGGCGGGGCCGTCGCCGGGGCCGACCGCCTTCGCGGGCGCGTCGAACGTCTCGAGGACGTCCGGCGGCGTCGTGGGGGAGGACTGTGCCGACGTGCCGCCGCCGGGATGCCCGCCCGTCGGCGGCGGTGCCGACGGCTCTGGTTCCAGAACAAGCGGGAGATCGGGTGCCGACCGGTCCGCCGGCGGGGCGCCCGGATCTCCGGGAACCGTGCCGGGCGGCGGCGATGCGGGCGTGGGTGTCGACGCCTGCCCGGATGCCGCTGGCTGGACAGGTGCCGACGGCTTGTCGGACGTCGATGGCTGGTCAGGTGTCAGTGACTGTGCCGGTGTGAGGAAGGGTAGGCCGGGGAGGAACCCGCCGGCCATGCCGCCGATCGCCGCGGGGACGGTCGGCACGGGCGCCGTAGCCCGCGGCCCGGTGGACTGTCGCTGGAAGTCGCCGCGCTCAGTGACCGTCGGGCTGGTCATCCCGTCGGCCGAACGTGCCCGGCTGGTCGGGTCAGGTGAGGTGCCGCCGCTCGCCGTCCCGGCCGTCGTGCCGCCGCGCCCCGCCGCGGTGCCGGCCCCGGACGGCCCGTCGGCCTCCGGGGCGGTGACGGCCAGCGTCGAGTCGACGTCGTGGATGATCCGCCGAGCCTTGTGCGCGCCGGATACCGAGCCGGTCGGCAGCGCGTCGAACAGCGCCTCGAGGCGCGTCGACTGGTCCGCGGCGAACTCGTTCAGGGTCGCCCGGGCGTCGCGGCTGCCCGCGAGCGCCTCCTCGATCAGGACCGCGCTCCCCGCCCCGGCCTCGTCGCACCAGTCGCGCAGCAGCCTGGTCACCGTGCCGATGTCCCCGTCCGCGGCCGGACGCCCCCCGGGCGCCGCGTGGCTCGGGGAGGAAACGGCCGGATCGGGGGTCGCGGCGCCCGCCGGCACCGATCCGCCCGTTCGCACCAGGCCGCCCGCGACCGGGTCGCCCGTCTGCTCTGGCGCCGCCTCTGTCGGCGGTACCCCGGCAGATCCGGGGCCGGGGGTCGTTGCTGGAAGTGGCTGGCCCGAGGGCGATGCGGCGGCACCGCCGCCGGCCGGGTCGCCGTTGGCTGCGTCGCCGTCAGTCGGGCCGCCGTCAGTCGGGCCGAGGCCAGCCGTGGTTCCGCCGGTGGCGGGGGAGTCGGTGCGCGTGCTGGCCGGTGGCCGGGCTGCCGGATGGACGACCGCGGCGAGCTCGTCCATCCGGTTCCGGGCGACGGAGAGCTGGATCTTGGCGCGATCGACGCGGTTGCCGGCCAGGCTGACCTGAATCTGCTCGACCTGCCGCTTCACTCCGTAGAGCAGCTCACCGGGCAGGGCCTGCTCGGCGCTCACGGCGACGCCCACCGTCGCGACCGAGACGGCCAGCGCCCCGACCAGGGCCGGCCGGGCGGCGCGCAACGCCTGCCGGACGCCCATCCCGCCTGGCCGGGTGACGAGCGCGGCGGGCCGAGGAACCGGTCGGGTCGGTCGGGTCGGCTGTGCCCGCCGGGTGCTCTCAGCCGCGCCGACGGTTTCCCTGCCGTTGCCCTCACCAACCTCGTGGGTGCCGCGGGCGCCGATCGGCTCGGCGAGGAGCATCGCCCGGATCTCGGCGCGGACCCGGGGGGACATCGCCGGCGCGGGCAGCGCACCGGGCAGCGCCCGCAGGGTCGCGACCGCGTGCGCCAGTTGCAGCTCGGTCTCGTCGAGGGGCTCACGCCGGCCGTCGAGCACCTCGGCGGTGCGTCCGGCCCGCCCCCCGCGCCAGCGCCCCCCGCGCCAGCGCGGTCCGCGCCCTGCCGCCACGTCGCCCCCCGCGCTCCTCGTTCCCCTGCCCCGGCCCGCGGTCCCGGTGAAGATCGACCGTACCCGATCGTGGGTGCCGGTAACCGCGATCCCGGGCGTGTCTCGTCACGGGGACGAGTGGCCTCCTCACAGCGTGCCGCAATCGGTTCCAGGTGGAACTCACGCGGTGCCAGGTGGAACTCACACTCCGGCCCGCACCCGGCCCAGGGATCAGTTGCCTACGCGGAACTCCGTCTTGAGATGGACGGTGCTGCCCTTCTCGATCTTGCGGCCGGCCTTGGGGCTCTGCCCCGTGACCCGCTCCGCGAACCAGTTCGACCGGTCGGCGTTGAGCCCGAGGCGGTTGAGGATGCGCTCGGCGTCCGGCCAGGACTTGCCCACCACGTTCGGGACCGTGACCATGACGCCGCTGCCGTCGCCGTCGCCGCCGTCGTCGTCGGCCTCCTGGGCGACGAAGAGCGTCACCGCCCCGCCGGCGTTCACCCGCTGGCCGGGATCGGGCGACGAGCGGACCACATGACCGGGATCCACGCTGTCACTGGCGACATTGCTCTGCTGGACCGTGAGGTTGAGGTTCAGCGAGTCGAGGCGCGCCTTGGCCTCGTCGAAGGTCATCCCGATGATGTCGCTGGGGACGGCGACCGAGGACGGCCCGCTGCTGAGTACGAGCTTCACCGACGTGCTCGGGTCGACGACCGCCCCGGCCGCGGGCTCGGTGCGGACGACCTGGCCCTGCGGCACCGTGTCGCTCGCCTCGCTGCTGCGCCCGCCGTCCGCCAGCTTCGCCTCGGTCAGCTTCGGCAGTGCCTGGTCGACGGTCAGGCCGGCGAGGTCCGGCACGGTGGCCTTGGGGACGCCGGAGCTCAGCCGCAGCGTCACGACGGCGCCGTCGCTGACCGCGGCACCGGTCTTCGGGTCCTGCTCGACGACGTGCCCCTGCGGGATCTGGGTGCTGGCGATCTCCGCGCCGTAGGTGAAAGCCAGGCCGACGTCCCGCAGGTCCTGCTCGGCGTCCGCCTTGGCCAGGCCGATCAGCAGCGGCACCTCGGGCTTCCCGCCGCCGACGAGCGCCCGCAGCATGAGGACCCCGAGCACGAGGCACACGACGACCACCCCGGCGATGACGGCCGGGCCGACCGGCAGCCGCGAGCCGGGCCCCGTCCGCTGCGCCCGCCGCCGTCCACCCGAGGACGAGCCGGAGCCCGTGCCCAGCATGCTGGTCGGGGCGACCTGCGGCCCGGCGGGCGGCCGGGGCGGTGCCGGACGCGGCGGCGCCGCCAGCGGGCCGGTGAAGCCGGAGTGGTACTCCTCACCGGCGTCCGGCGCCGGCAGGTAGGGCAGGATCGCGCGCAGCTCGGCCAGCAGCGCGGCGCCGTCGGCCGGCCGGTGGTTCGGGTCGCGGGCGGTGGCCCGCAGCGTCAGCGCGTCCAGCTCGGCGGGGACGTCCGGCACGACCGTGGACGGCGCCGGCACGTCACCGTGCACCGACTGGTAGGCGACCGACATCGGCGTCTCACCGGTGTGCGGCAGGTTACCGGTGATCATCTCGAACAGCATCACGCCGGCCGCGTAGACGTCGCTGCGCATGCCCGCGGTGCCGTGCGTGACCTGCTCGGGGGCCAGGTAGCCGACCGTCCCCATCACCACTCCGCCGGTGAGGGCCGCCGTGGGATTGGTGACCGGCCGGGCCAGGCCGAAGTCGGCGACCTTCACCCGGCCGTCGTCACCGAGCAGGATGTTCTCCGGCTTGATGTCGCGGTGGATGATGCCGGCCGCGTGCGCCGCGGCGAGTGCCTCGGCCACCGGCTCGAAGATCTCGACGACCTCGGCGACGGTGAGCCGCCCGCGCATCCCCAGGTGCTGGCGCAGCGAGCGCCCGCGGACCAGCTCCATCACCAGGTAGTGCAGGACACCGGCCGGGCTGGTGTCGGACCCCTGGTCGAGGATCGAGACGGCGCACGGCGTGTTCAGCCGCGCGACCGCGTTCGCCTCCCGGTGGAACCTGGCCACGAACTCCGGATCGTGGCTGAGGTTCGGATGCATGATCTTGAGGGCGACGAACCGGTCGAGCCGGTTGTCATGGGCGACGTACACCGTCGCCATCCCGCCGACGGCGAGCCGCTCCTGGGCGGTGTACCGCCCGTCCAGGAGACGACCTATGACGGGGTCGGCCACGGTGGAATCCACATGCACAGTTTACGATCGGCCGCCCGATCGGCCAGACAGTGGTCTTACTGCGCATTTGGCCGTGAGATGTACCCGAACGGGCGGGATGTTCGTCACAAAATCTGGAATTCGATCCGCGTGCTCGATCTCGGGCCCGCTCGGCGGGAGCCCGGTCGATCCCGGCCCGGGTGAGCTCCCGGACGCCGTACCGGGACGCGTTGTCTGTCCGGGTTCGCCGGAGCCGCTGGTCCGCCGCGCGCGGCGGCTTAGACTGTGGCGTGACCGGGGAGCCCGCGGACGCGGGCTGAGAGGCCGGCCAGCATGCCGCCGGCGACCCGCATAACCCGATCGCGGTCATGCGCGCGTGGGGAGGAACCATCTGATGACACAGCGGGTCACCGAGGTCCGACGCGAGCCGGACAACTCCGACCATCCGGAGTCCGACCATTCGGAGCGCGGTCATCCCGACCCGTTCCGGATCGCCGGCACCGTCTACGCCAGCCGGCTCCTCGTCGGCACCGGCAAGTTCGCGAGCCATCCGGTCATGCGCGACAGCCTGGTCGCCTCGGGGGCGGACATCGTCACCGTCGCCCTGCGCCGGGTCGACCTGAGCCGCGCGGGGGAGGGCGACGTGCTCGACTTCGTCCCGGCCGGCATGACGCTGCTGCCGAACACCTCCGGCGCGCAGGACGCGGCCGAGGCGCTGCGGCTGGCCCGGCTCGGTCGCGCGGCGACCGGGACGTCCCTGGTGAAGCTCGAGGTCACGCCGGATCCGCGCACCCTCGCGCCGGACCCGATCGAGACGCTGCGCGCCGCCGAGCTGATGGTCGCCGACGGGTTCACCGTGCTCCCGTACTGCTCGGCCGACCCGGTGCTGGCACGCCGGCTCGAGGAGGCCGGCTGCGCCACGGTGATGCCGCTGGGCAGCTGGATCGGTTCCAACCGCGGCCTGCGCACCCGCGACGCGATCGAGGCGATCGTGGAGACCGCCGGGGTCCCGGTGGTGGTGGACGCCGGCATCGGCGCGCCCTCCGACGCCGCCGAGGCGATGGAGATCGGGGCGGACGCGGTGCTCGTCAACACGGCGATCGCGATCGCCGCCGACCCGGTCGCGATGGCCCGGGCCTTCGCGCTCGCGACCACCGCCGGGCGGATGGCCCACCTCGCCGGCAGGCCGCGGGCGGGCAGCGCCACCGTGGCCGAGGCGTCCTCTCCGCTCACCGGTTTCCTGGGCGCGGTGCCCGGCGGTCTGCCCGGCGGGGCCGGCTGATGGCCAGCCCGGCAGGGCTGTTCGCCCGCGAGCTCGCCGCGCTCGACATCCCGGCGCTCGCCCGTGTCTCGGTCGAGGCCGACGAGGCGAGGGTCGACGCCGTCCTGCGCCGGGCCGTCGCCGCCGGGCGGCCCGACGCCGGCGGCCGGCTGGACATCGCCGACCTCGCCGTCCTGCTGTCGCCGGCCGCGACCGGGCGGCTGGAGGAGCTGGCGCAGGCGGCACGGGAGACGACGCTGCGCCGGTTCGGCCGGGCGGTGCGGCTGTTCGCCCCGCTGTACGTGTCGAACGCCTGCCTGTCGTCCTGCACCTACTGCGGGTTCGCCAAGGGGCTGGAGGTGGCCCGGCGCACCCTGACGGTCGACGAGGCCGAGGCCGAGGCGCGCCTGCTGGCCGACCGCGGCTTCCGGCACATCCTGCTGGTCTCCGGGGAGCACCGCGTCGAGGTCTCCGCCGGGTACCTGGTGGACGTCGTCGAGCGGCTGCGACCGTTCGTCCCCTCGATCTCGGTGGAGACCCAGACCTGGTCGGACGACACCTACAGCCGGCTGGTCGCGGCCGGGCTCGACGGCGTCGTCCACTACCAGGAGACCTACGACCGGGAGCGCTACGCGCAGGTGCACGTGGCCGGGTGGAAGCGCGACTACGACCGCCGGCTGTCCTCCTTCGAGCGGGCGGCCCGCGCCGGCGCCCGCCGCCTGGGCCTCGGCGTCCTGCTCGGCCTGGCGCCGGACTGGCGGGCCGACGTCCTCGCGCTCGCCGCGCACGCATCCTTCCTCGCCCGCCGCTTCTGGCGGACGGAGGTCTCGGTGGCGCTGCCGAGGATCAAGCCGAGCGCCAGTGGCTTCCCACCGACCGTCGTCGTCGGCGACGCCGAGTTCGTCCAGGCGCACGCGGCGCTGCGGCTGTTCGAGCCGGACGCGGCGATCTCACTGTCGACCCGCGAGCCGGCGGCCCTGCGCGACGGCCTGGTCCGCATCGCGGTGACCACGATGAGCGCGGGCTCGTCCACCGAGCCCGGCGGGTACGGCCGGCCCGGGACGGCGCAGGAGCAGTTCTCCATCTCCGACGAGCGCTCCCCGGCGGACGTCGCCGCGATGCTGGTCGGCGCCGGCTACGAGCCCGTGTGGAAGGACGCCTTCCCGCTGGTCGACGCCACCGGCTGACCGGCGATCCTCCGTCGCGGCGAGTCCGCGCCGCCCGCCGTTGTGGGCAGCGCGACTAGCGGGCGACACGGGACAGACCTGCCCAGTAGCCTCTCGGCCCATGGAGCGGGTGGGCTGATGGATCGCGTCGTCGTCGTCGGTGGCGGGCTGGCCGGAGGGCGAGCGGTCGTCGAGCTCCGCGCCCAGGGCTTCGCGGGCACGATCACGTTGGTGGGCGCGGAGGAGCATCGGCCGTACGACCGGCCGCCGCTGTCGAAGGCGGTGCTGTCGGGGCGGACGGACGACACCACGCTGCCCTTCGACCTCGACGGCGTGGAGCTCCTGCTCGGCCGGCACGCGACCGGGCTGCGCCCGGGTGTGCTGGAGACCGACGGCGGCGCCGTCGAGTTCGACGGGCTGGTGCTCGCGACCGGCGCCGCCCCGGTGCGGCTGCCCGGCCCCGGCGAGCAGCGGGTGCTGCGCACCATCGACGACGCCCTCGCGCTGCGCGAGGCGCTGACCCCGGGTATCCGGCTGGCCATCGTCGGCGCGGGCTGGATCGGCGCCGAGGTCGCCACGCACGCGGCGTCCGCCGGCGCGGCCGTGACCGTCGTCGAGGCCGGCTCCGCGCCGCTGCTCGCGCTGGGTGCCGAGATCGGCGGGTACACGGTCCCCTGGTACGCCAAGGTGGGGATCGACCTGCGGCTCGGTGCCGCGGTCGACGAGATCCGGGCGGACGGGCTCGCGCTGGCCGGGGGCGAGTTCGTGCCTGCCGACGTGGTGGTCGTGGGAGTCGGCGTCCGCCCGGACGTCGCCTGGCTGGAGTCGTCGGGTCTGCCGCTGGACCGCGGCGTCGTCGTCGACGAATGGCTGTCGGCGGTGCCCGGCGCCAGGGCGGCCGACGCCGGCGGGCCGGGCACGGCCGACGGGGCCGGCGGCTACCGGCCGGATTCGGTCGTCGCGGTGGGGGACTGCGCCGCGTGGTGGTCCCGGCGCTACGACCGCCGGTTGCGCGTCGAGCACTGGGAATGCGCCCAGGAGTCGCCGCGGGTCGCCGTGGCCACCCTGCTGCGTTCGCTGGCCGGCGGTGACGGGCCGGCGCAGGCCGGCGACCAGGCCGAGATCTACGATCCCGTCCCGTACTTCTGGTCGCAGCAGTTCGGGCGCATGATCCAGTTCGCCGGGATGCCCGGCGCGGACAGCACGCTGGTGCTGCGGGGGGATCCGACCGCCGTCGCGCCGGAGGGCGCGAAGCGGGCGCCGGGCTGGTCGGCGGGCTGGTTCGCCCCGGACGGCGAGCTGGTCGCTCTGGTGACCGTCGCCCGACCACTGGACATGGTCGCCGGCCGGCGGATGCTGCTCGCCGGCGTGGCGCCGGACGCCGAGCGGTTCGCGGACCCCGCGGTCGCGCTGAAGGAGCTCCAGCCCGCGCAGCCGGTGTGAGACGGGCGCCGCCGGCCGCTCCGAGCGGCCGGCGGTCTTTGCCATGCCCGCAGTTGACTACTTTCCGTAAAAGTATTGTTTACTTTTTGTCGTGGAGTGCGTGGCGTGCTCGCGTGTCGTGAACCCACTGTTCCCGTCCGGGTGGGTTCTGACTAAAGTGCCCCCCGTGCCACGCATTCACCTGGTGTCGAACCTTCCCGGCGTGAATGCGCTCGGTGATCATCTACGGGCCGCCGGGCTCGGGCCGACGTCGGCCCGCTCGGCCGACGCGCTGCTCGTCCTCATCGACCGCCCGCTCGACCACGTCGAGCAGGAGCTGCTCGACCGGGCCCGGCAGTCCGTGCCCGTCCTGCTGGCCGGGCCGACCGTCCGGTCGCTGTCGCCGGACAGCCCGCTCATCGACGCCTCCGGGCTCACCCCCGGCCGGGTGACGCCCCTCTACGACCTGCCGCTGATCCCCGGTCCGGACGGCGCCGCCGTGGCCGCCCGCCTCGGGGACTTCCGGCCCCGGGAGTCCTGGGTCATCCCGGAGAAGGTGGCCGAGGACGTCGAACGGCTGCTCATGGTGCGCCACGAGATGGGGGAGCACCCGATCTGCACCTGGCGGCCGTCCACCGGCCTGGGCATCTTCACCCTCGGGGCCGGCGAGGAACTGCTCGCCGATCCCCGCTACCAGCGGCTCGTCGGCCGCTGGCTGCGCCACGCGCTCGGCGTGACCGACGCCGGGCCGGTCAAGGTCGGGCTCATCGGCGCCCCGGACGTCTTCGGCGTGCACATCGACGCCGTCGACGCCGTCGAGGGCCTGGAGCTGGCCGCCCTCTGCGACGGCGGGATGGCCCGCCCGCCCGGCCAGGACACCGACCGGCCGGCCCGCCGGGTCGACGACCCCGACGACCTGGTCAACGACCCCGAGCTCAACCTGGTGATCGTCGCGACCCCCACCCACACCCATGTCGAGTGGGCCCGCCGCGCGCTCGAGGCCGGCAAGCAGGTGGTCGTGCACGCCCCGATGTGCCTGTCGACCCACGAGGTGGACGAGCTGACCGAGCTCGCCCAGAGCCGCTCGCTGCTGCTCGCCGTCTACCCCGACGGCCGGGACGACCCAGGTCACCGGGCGATGCGCACGGCCGTGCACCGCGGGGACGTCGGCGAGGTGATGTGGATCGACGTCTTCTCCGGTGGCCTGCGGCGGCCCACCGGCACCTGGCACGACGACGAGCGGATCAGCGGCGGGCTGATCTTCGACCGGGGCGCCGTGCAGCTCGGCCGCGTCCTCGATCTCGTCGACGACCAGGTCGAGTGGGTCAGCGCCTTCGGGCACAAGCGGGTGTGGCACCACGTCACGAACGCCGACCACGCCCGGGTGCTCCTCCACTTCGCCGGCGGCTGCGAGGCCCAGGTGACGATCTCGGACGTGGCCGCCGCCGCGCGGCCCGGCACCCAGGTGCTTGGCAGCATCGGCTCGTTGCTCGCCCGCGACGCCCGCGACGGCCACGACGCCCGCGACGCCCGCGACGCCCGCGACGCCCGCGACGCCCGCGACGGCCACGGCGGGGCGCCGCGGTCACCGCGGCTGCTCGCCCACGACGGGACGCGCACCGCGCTGTCGACCGGGCCGCACGACGCCACGAGGTTCCATCGCGAGCTCGCGGACTGCCTGGTCGCCGGCTGGCCACTGGCCGAGCAGCAGCCGGAGGACGCCCGCCGGCTGGTCGCGGTGCTCGAGGCGGCCCGCAGGTCGGCGGCGGCCGGCGGCGCGCAGATGGCGCCCGGCTGACCAGCCCGGCGCAGGGGTCAAAGCAAACCGGAACGCAACGGTGTTTACTGTTGACCATGGATTGGCTGAACGTGCCCGACGTGGCCGAGAGTCTGGGAGTGCCCGTCACCCGGGTGCGCCAGATGGTGCGCGACCGCACCCTTCTGGCCCGGCGGGTGGACGGCGTGCTCAAGGTGCCCGCGGCGTTCATCCAGGACGGCGCGGTGGTCAAGGGCCTGCCCGGGTTGCTCACGCTGCTCTTCGACGCCGGCTACAACGACGACGAGGCCCTCGACTGGCTGTTCCGGGAGGATCCGAGCCTGCCGGGCACCCCGGTTCAGGCGCTGGCCGAGAACCGCGGCAAAGAGGTCAGGCGGCGCGCGCAGGCGCTGGGGTTCTGACCGGGCCGGCCCGCCGAACCCGCCCGGCCAGGGGCGCCCGCTCCCGTAGGGTCGGGTGCATGGCCGATCGTCCGAACCGGGCGGAGCTCGATCCGTCCCCGGGACCAGCAGCCGTCAGCACCGCCCCGGCCGGTGGCCCGGGCGTCGCGCGGATCGTCGTCAACGGGCAGCCGCGGGAGGTGCCCGCCGGGCTCGCCCTGCCGGACCTGCTCGTCCAGCTCGGGCTGCGGCCCGGCTCGGTGGTCGTGGAACTGCGCGGCACCGCACTCACCCCGTCGGAGATGCCTTCGGTCCACCTGGCCGACGGCGACACCCTGGAGATCGTCCGTGCCGTCGCCGGGGGCTGAGTCGCTGCGCGCGCGTCGGATGGCCCGCCTCCTCGACGCCCGCCTCTACCTGTGCACCGCGCGTCGCGGCGACGAGGGAAGCTTCCTCGAGGACGTGCTCGGCCTGCCGGGCGCGCCCGCCGTCGACCTCGTCCAGCTCCGGGAGAAGGGGCTGGAGTGGCGCGAGGAGCTCGCCGGGCTGGCCCGGATGCGGGAGGCCGCGGACCGGGTCGGTGCCCTGGTCAGCGCCAACGACCGGGCCGACGTCGCCGCCTTCGCGGGCGTCGACATCCTGCATGTGGGGCAGGATGACATCCCGCCGCGGCTGGCGCGGACCATCGTCGGGGCGGACGCGCTCATCGGGCTGTCCACGCACGATCCCGAGCAGTTCCTGGCCGCGCTCGCGGACCCGGACGTCGACTACGTGTGCGTCGGCCCGGTGCACGCCACGCCGACCAAGGAGGGCCGTCCACCGGTCGGGATGGGCCTGCCGCGGCTCGCCGCGCGGCACGCCCCGCCGTTCGAGCCGGGGGCCAAACCCTGGTTCGTCACCGGCGGTGTGGACGCGCGGACCCTGGACGCCATCCTCGAGACCGGCGCGCGCCGGGTCGTGGTGGTGCGGGGCATCACCGAGGCCGCGAATCCGGGAGCCGCCGCCACCGCGCTCGCCGAACGCCTGCGCTCGGCCTGACCGGGGGAGGGCGTCCGCGGTGAGCCGCCTCGGTCACTTCGGCGGTCTGGGCCACTTCAGCTACCTCGCCGTGCTGCTGGGGTGCCTGGTGGCGACGGCGCCGCTGGAGATCCTGCTGCGGACGAGGGTGTATGCGCGCCCCCGCCGCCTCCTGCTGTCGGTGGCGCCGGTGCTGGTCGTCTTCGTCGGGTGGGATCTGTACGCGATCGCGCGCGGCCACTGGGCGTTCGACCCGCGGCGCACCACCGGGGTGCTGCTGCCCGGCGGCCTCCCGCTCGACGAGGTCCTCTTCTTCGTCGTGGTCCCCGTGTGTGCCGTGCTCGCGCTGGAGGCCGTGCGCGCCGTCACCGGCTGGCAGGCGGGCGACGAGCGGGCTGGCGCCGAGCAGGTGGACGGCGAGCAGGTGGACGGCGAGCGTGCCGGCGACAGGCCGGCGGACGGGGCCCGCGGGCCGGGATGAGCTACACCGCGCTGGCCGTCGTGGGCGTCGTCGTGAGCGTGCTGCTGGACCTGCGGATCCTGCGTACCCGGCTGCTCACCCGCCGGCTGTTCTGGACGGCCTACGCGATCATCGTCTTCTTCCAGCTCGTCACGAACGGCATCCTGACCGGCTTCGACATCGTCGTGTACGACCCGGACGCGATCGCCGGGCCCCGCCTCGTGTTCGCGCCGGTCGAGGACCTGCTGTTCGGGTTCGCGTTGGTAACCCAGACGCTGGTGTGGTGGGTTTGGTGGGGACTTCGTCACGGAAACGAGTGAATCGGGGTCCTGTATCCACTTTTGGGCCTACGCTCGGACCCAATGGAACAACGGATGGCGGACGAGATCAGTCCCGCTGGCCGGCACCGTTCTCCCTGGGGGCGCTCCAAACGGATCCTCCCCATCCGGTGGGGGCGGGTCGCGGCCGCGGTGGGGGCCGCGGCGGCCCTGGCCACGACCCTGTTCCTGATCCACAACAGCGGGTCGGGGCCGGCGTCCGCGGTGCGGGACCCGGCCGGTGCGCGGACCAGCATCGTCGTGTCGACCTCCGTCGCGTCCCCGCCGGTTCCCTCGCCGACGGCGAACGGCCCCGTCCCCGTCGGGGCGTTCGGGGCATCCGGGCCGCCCGAGCCCGTGGAGAGCTCCGGGGTCTCGGCGTCTCCCGAACCGTCCCAGGCGGGCGGCACGTCCGCGCCGGCTCGCCCGGGAGCGGGCACGGGCGGCCCGCGCGGGACCCCGCCGGCCGGGCCGGCGATCGGGCTGAGCCGCACCGACGTCGACTTCGGCGAGGTGGAGTCGACGATCAGGCTCGACGTGCTCGGCGTCGGGACGTCACCGGCGCGCGTGCGCGTTGGCGACACGCCCGGGTGGGTCAGCGTCGTCCCGGGGCAGGACGTCGTCGGTCCGGGCGCGCAGGTGCCGCTCGTGGTCACCCTCGACCGGGCGGTGGCTCCGCCGGGCTCGATCGACCTGGACGTCCCGGTCTCGGCCGTCGACGGCTCCGGCGGCGGGAACCTGCGGATCACCGCGCGGGTCTCCGGGGCACCGGGGCTCAGCGGCGTCTCGGCCGCGCCGACCACGATCCTCCCCAGCGGCTGCGCCGGTGATCAGGGCACCACACAGGCGACAGTGACCGCCACGGTCGTCGACCCGACGGGCGTCCTCGGCGTCGAGGTGCGCACCCGGGCGCCGGACGGACAGGCCACCACCACCCCGCTCCAACTGGGCACGGCGGTGGACGACCGGTCGACCTGGTCCGGGCCGATCGGGCCGGTGCCGGCGGCGGGGACGATCACCTACACCGTGGTGGCGACCGACCTCGACGGCCGGAGCTCGACGACCGACGGGTCCGTCGAGGTGCGCCCCTGCCCGGCAGGCTGACCGCCGGAGGCCTGCGGCTGACCGCCGGAACGGCGCCGCCCGGCTCGGGGGGTGCCGGGCGGCGCGGGCTCATGGTCTCATCCGCCGGGCGCGGGACCAAGGCTCGGTGCGGACTCGATGCTCACGGTCCCGTATGCGCGTTCGCGGCGGCGGGATCGGACCGGTCCCCGTTCGTGGCGGCGATGGCCTCCCGGCCGGTCCCGGCCGGCGCTGATCTCGTGGCTGGCACTGATGCCGTGGCCGGCGGGCCGGGTGCTGTCCGGCGGAACAGGCGGCTGGCGGTGATCACTCCGGCCGCGCCGCCCGCGGCGACGTCCGGCGGGGTCAGTCCCGGGCGCAGTCGTTCCTGTACCCGCAGATACTTCATCCCGGCCCGCAGGTCGGCGTCGTTGCGGAGCCGGATGACGAGGGTGAAGGCGCTCAGCGCGGTGGTGTCGAACAGGCCGGTGGTGTAGATCAGCTGCACTCCGAGCCGATCGGCCACCGCGAGCTGCAGGTCCAGCAGGTAGGCGGCGCTGGCCCGTCCGATCGGGTTGTCGAGGAAGAGGACGCCGGCGTGCCGGGCGCGCAGCCGTCCACGGTCGTTGGCCCGCAGCGCGGCCATGGTGCAGTACAGGATGATCGCCGCGGTGAGCTGCTGGCCGCCGGAGAACACGTCGCCGAGCTGGGAGACCCGCACCCGCTCGGTGCGCAGCACCGCGTCCGGCTTGAGGATCTCGACCCGCACCCCGCCCGGGAGCGCGGCGCGGACGCCGCGCAGCAGCAGCGTCATGCCGTCCCGGCGGGCCCCGGCCGTACCGGGCCCGCCGGGGGAGACCGCGACGGTACCTGTGGACGCCGGCCCTGGGGTGGCCGAACCGCGCGCGGCGGCGTCCACCACCTCGCCGAGCGCGTCGGTGAGCGCCACCGGGTCCGGCTCGGCGAAGGTGATGCGCAGGAACTCCTGGCCCGACCAGTCGCCGAGCCGGTCGGGTAGCCGGGACAGCCGCTGCGCCGAGCGCAGCGTGCCCAGCGAGGCCCGCACCATGCCCTCGAGCCGGGCCACGATCGCGGCCCGGTTGCGGCCGATGTGCGCCAGGTCGTCGTCGAGGCTGCGCAGGCGCGGCGCGAGAGCCGCGGCCCAGTCGGCGGCGTTCGCGGCCACGGCGTCCCGGCCGGCCCGCACCATCTGCCGGCGGGCCGGCGAACGGACGGACTCGAACCGGTCGGTGGCGGCCCAGGCCGCCACGGCGTCGGCGGCGGCCCGCACCCGTCCCGCCGCCTCGCCGTGCGCCGCCACCGCCTGCCGCCAGGACGACCGCAGCTCGCGGGCCATCGCCGTGGCCGCGGCCGTGTCCCCGTCGAACGCCTCCACGCCGCCCGGCCATCCGGCGGAGCCAGCCGGCGCGGCAACGGCGCCGTTGCCGCGTCCGACGCTGGTGCCCGTGGCGTCTCCGGCATTGGTGCCCGCGCGGCCTCCGACGTCGGAGGCCGCACGTTCGCCGACGCCGGTGTCGGAACGCTCGCCGGCACCCGTGCGTTCGCTCGTGCCGGCTACGGCCGACTCGGCGTCCGCGCGCAGCTCGGACAGCGTCTCGGCGACGAGACCGAAGGCGTCCACCTCACGTTCGTGCGCCGCGGCGTGGCGCTCCAGCTCGTCCAGCGCGTCCCGGGCCGCCCGGACGGCGGCCTCCGACTCGTGCAGCGCCTCGACGGCGGCCCGGTGCGCGTCCCGCGACTGCTCCATCGTGGCGGGGCCCTCGTCCCGCGCGAGTGGCCGCGCTCCGGCGTCGGTCACCTCGGCGGCGGTGTGGCGCAGCTCCTGCCGCAGTCCGCCGAGCCGCTCCCGCGCCGCGTCGAGCTCGCGGCCGAGGTCGGCCGCGACGCGCCGGGACGTGGCCTGGGCGGTCGCCCGCGCTGCCGCGTCGCCGCTGTTCGGACCGGCCAGCAGCGCCGCCGAGCGGGTGCGGACGGCGGCGGGCAGCCCCTCCACGGCACCGCGTGCCGCCGCCTGCGCCCGCCGCGCGCGATCCAGTTCGCCGCGGAGGTCCGCACCCACCTCGACCTGCGCGTACGCCCGCTCGGCCGACTCGTAGACAGCGCGCAGCAGCGGAACCTGCGGCGGCGGCCCGCCCGCTCCGGGCCCGGCTCCGTAGCCTCCGTGGCCGTCCCCGGCGCCGTCCGCGCCGTGGATGTCGCTGTCGATGTCGCCGCTGTCGATGTCGGCGCTGTCGATGTCTCCGCCGCCGACCACCTCGGCCGACTCCGCCCGCGCCACCCGGGCGTTGCGCGCGGCGTCGTCGGCCCGCCGCAGCGCGTCCTGCGCCGCCGCCCGCGCTGCCGCGGCCCGGGCGCGGTGCTCCTCGGCCTCGGTGGACCGCTCGGCCGCGGTCGCCTCCAGCCGCGTGATCTCGCTGTCGGCTCCCACCGACTCCCCGACGGCGCGGACGAGCAGGTCGAGCGCGGCGGCGCGGGCCGTGCGCTCCTCCTCCACCGCACGCAGGCGTTCGATCTCGGCGACCGCCCGCTCGGCGGCGCGGACGGCCTCCCCGACCAGCTCGCGGGCGGCCGCCAGCGCGTTCTCGGCGACGTCGACCGCGTCCTGGCCGGCGCGGGCGGCGGCACGCAGCCCCGCGACCCGTCCCGGCGGGTTGGACCGGCGCCAGCCGGCGACCGCCGCGGCGAGCTCGCGGTCAGCCCGCGCCCGCGCGCTCAGCTCGGCCGCCTGCGCGCTGCGCTCCTCGTGTCGACGCCGGACGGACTCCCGCTCGGCCGCGGCGGCGGCCCGGTCGTACAGCGCCGGGTTCGGCGGGACGAGGAACGCCCGCCCGCGAAGAGGGCCCGCGGGGTCGGCGTTGTCAGGGTGGTCGGCGTTGTCAGGGTGGTCGGTGTGGCTGGGCGACGCCGCGTCCGACAGCAGCTCGGCGGCACCGACGACGATCGCGCAGTCGGGGAGCAGCCGAGCCGCGGCCAGCGCGGCGTGCGCCGCGCCGACGTCCCAGCCGGCCGGCACGACGACGCCGTCCACCAGATCGGGGCGGGCCGCGAGCACGCGCTCGCGTTCGGTCGCGGCGACCGCCCGGGAGAGGTGCTGCCATCCGGAGACCGCGGGGATGCCGGCCCGGGTCAGCACCGCGAGGACGTCGCCGACCGCCGGTCGCGCCGGCCGCAGGTCCCCGTCACCGAGCGCGTTGAGCACCCGCAGGTCCGCCTCCGCGTCGACGGACAGCGCCAGCTGGCGTTCCTCGGCGGCCAGGACCGCCGCCGCGAGCGCGTCCAGCGCGGCGGGCGCGTCGGTGTCCAGGTCCACCGCGTCGAGGTGGCGTGCGGCATCGAGCTGGTCCGGCTCGTCCGGTCCGGTACCGAGGCCCAGCAGGGCGGCGATCCGGCCGTCGGCGGTCAGCGCGCGTGCCCCGGCCAGTGCCTGCTCGAGCTCGCTCGTGAGCCGGGTGAGCTCGGCGCGCGCGGTGTCCAGCTCGCGTTCGGCGGCGCGGGCGCCGTCCTGGGCCTGTTCCCGGTCCGTGGAGCGGGTCGCGGCCGCGAGCGCGTCCTGGACGGCGGCGCGCGCCTCCTCCGCCGCCCGCGCGGCCTCGGCGGCCGCCGACTGGGGATCGATGTCAGCGGAGGGGAGCAGGCCGTCCCGGACCGCCTCGGCCAGCACCCGCGCGGACCGGGCGCGTCGCTCGCGCAGCGCCGCCGCGCCCGCGCGTGCCGTGGCCGCTCCGTCGGCGGCGACACGGTCCGCCGCCGCGGCCGACTCGGCGGCCAGATCGTGGGCCGCGGCGGCCGCGCGCGCCCGGCTCTCCTCCGCATCGGAGGCGGCCGCGAGCCGGGACAACCCGACGACCAGGGCACGGGCGGCGGCGTCCCGGTCGGCCAGGGCCGGCGCCGAGCGGGACTCGGCCTCCTCGACGAGCCGGGTCAGCCGCCCGGCCTCGCTCGAGGCGGCCGCGTGCCGGAGGACGTCCTCGGCGGCGCGCCACGCGTCCAGCTCCTCGTTGGCCTCCGCGAAACGCTCGACGAGCTCGTCGCGGGTCGCCTCGGCCTCGGCCAGCCGCAGCTCGGAGACCCGCAGCCGCGCCGCGAGCTCGGTGTCGACCGCGCGCCGCCGGGCCCGCTCGGCCTCCTCGACGGCGTCCCGGCCGGACTGGCCGCGGGCATCCAGCTCGACCGCCCCCACGCGGTCGAGCGCGATCCGCGCCTCGACGGCCCCGGCCGCGCCGCGCACCGTCGTCAGCAGCGTCCGCAGCCCCGCCGCGGACTCCACGCGCGCCCCGACCGCCTCGACCAGCGGGTCGAGCCGTTCGAGCGCGCCGGCGACGAACTCCCGCTCGGCGTCGAGTGCCGCCCGCTCGGCGAGCTTCGCCGCGTAGCCGTCGACGACCTCGGCGACGCCGGCGGGATCCTCCGGCGGGGTGACGGCGCGTAGCAGGAAGTCGACGAACTGCTCGTCGCTGTTGAACGCGAACGCCTCCGCGGCCTCTCCCTCGCCCGCGTTCATCGCCCGCTGGTAGCGGAACAGCTCCGGGTCCAGGCCGATGGCGTCGAGGTTCTCGCTCCAGGCGCCCTGGTTCGTCTCCCAGGTCATCGCCAGTTTCGGGTCCGCCGCGCCGGCCTCGGCCAGCCGGGTGCGGAAGCCGGCGAGCGTGATCAGCCGTCCGTCGCGGACGAGGGGGAGGCTGGCGATGTCCAGCTCCGCGCTCGGCCGGAAGGAGTACCAGGCCTCGGCGAGGCGGGACGCGTCCCCCGTCGCCCGCCCGCGCCACTCGCTGACCTTGCCGGTGACGACCCGTTCCCCGGTGACGGCGTGCTGCCACTCGCAGACGACATGCCCGCAGTCCCGGGCGAGGACGAAGTTGTCCAGCACACGGCCGTTCGAGGTGCCCACGACCTGCCGCCGGCCGGGGAGCACCACCGAAAAGATCAACTTCATCAGGACGCTCTTGCCGCCGCCGTTCTCCAGGAACAGCACAGACGCGGGCGACGGCCGGACCGGGCGGCTCGACTGGCCAGCCTGACCAGGCTGAACGGCCGGTACGGCGGTGTCGGTCACCCCGCCGGCAGCGACAGCGCCGGGAGTCCTCAGGCTGGGTGCGCTCCCGTCGGACGGGGGCGCGCCGCCGGCCCGTTGTGCCGTGTCCTCACTGTTACCGTCCGTCTCCGGGATGGCCACGCCGGCGCTGAAGAGCGCATCCTGGCGGTGTCCGGTGACCGGCGCTCCTACCCCGGAGAAGTCGAGAAGAACATCGCCGAACCGCGCCCCGGGCGGCCCGATCGAATGGAGTCGCACCCTGGAGAGCTCAAACATCGTCCGCCTCCGGTGCCACGCGCTGTGGCCCGCTCGTTCTGCCTGCCTCGGTTCCGGGCAGGACGGGCTCGGCCGCGAGCACCCGGACACCCCCCGAGCCGTCGGCCACCGTCACGACGCCGAGGTCGAGCAGTTCCTCGAGCGCCGCGTCGGCCGCCAGCTCGCGCACCTGTATCTGGTAGCGCGCCGTGGTGCGAAACGTGCCGCCGGCCTGCTCACTCACCGGCACCAGGCAGCCGGAGTCGGCGAGGAAGCCCATCGCCCGGGCGATGATCCCGGTGGTCGACCCGGCGAGCCGGCGGGCGTCGCGGGTCGTTCCCGCCGCCGGGCGGCGCGAGTACAGGCGCCAGGCGGCCTCGAGCGTCCGTCGGCCGTCCCCCGGGTCGGTCTCGGTGTCCGGGTCGGCGGCGACCCGCTCCTCGAGCAGCCGGCAGGCCTCGCGGACGAACGCGTCCACGCCCTCGACACTGACCCGGCCCACATAGGAGTCGTCGAGCAGATCGGCCGGGCGGGGGAACGCGAGCGCGGCGACGGCGAGCTGCGCGACCGCGTGCAGGAGGCGCTCGGCCGACCGGTGTTCCCCGCCAGCCCGCCGCGCGTAGTCCGTCATCCGGACGGTGAAGGCGGAGTCCTCAGCTCCCGCGACCACCAGGCCCGCCCGCTCCGCCACGTCCAGGACGACCAGCCCGAGACCACCGGCGACAGCCTGGGTCAGCGCCGCGAACTCCTGGTCCCGCAGATGCCGGCGCACGAGCTCGGCGTACGTCCCGTCCCGTGCCGGCACCAGCTTCGGCCGCAGGCCGTAGGCGATCAGGCGGGCCGCGTCGAACGCGTCGCCGTGCTCGCGCCGGGCATCCCGCTCGGGGGCAGTGGGGGCCTCGAGACGAGGGCTGGCCGCGCCCGGGGTGTGCTCCAGCGCGGCGATGGGCTCATGGGTGGCTGTCACGACTATTTCCGGATCATGGTGGGTGGGGGAGCGGAGCTGCCGGCATCGGTGCCCTCGGCGCCGATGCGCACCCGGCCGACGAGGAGGTCGGAGCCACCGAACCAGGGGTCATCCAGTTCGACGCCGTCGTCGACGGCGACCGACACGACGTCGTCACCCTGGCGCGCGGCGGCGGAGACCTGCGGGCTCAGCGCGTGCGCGGCGAGCAGCACCACCAGCTCGGCCACGTCCGCGCCACCCGCCCGCCTGGCCTGCGCGAGGAGCTCCGACAGTCGCCGCGGCGCCTCCGGCGCGATCTCCAGGATGGCCGTCGCGGCCGACCAGGTCTCGTCGTCGAACCGTGCCGGCTCGCGCAGCGAGACCAGGTCCGCCTCGACCACCGGAGGCCCGAGCACCTCCTGTTCGGCGGGTGGCGCCAGAAGCCCGTCGACCAGATCGACGAGGCGCACGGCCCGAGGCGTGCGCACTCCCACGGCTGCCGGGAAGAAGGCAGTGGCCGGAGCCGCCGCCGTAGCCACCGGCAGAGCCAGGACGGGCATCAGGACCTGCGTGTAGAGGTCGATCCCGTCGCGCGCGGGAACATCCGCGAACTGCTGGCGGTCCTGCTCGGCGCGGAAGACCGCGCCCGCCTCGAGCAGCCGCGCCTGGAGCTGGGTGTGGCGGCGGACGCAGTCCGCCACGATCGCGACCAGCTTGGCGGCCTGCCGCTTGTGATCGGCGTCGTCGGCCGCGTCGCGGTACCGCCGAATGTGGGTCAGGATCGCGTTCTCGTGCCGGTACCGCTGCTCGACGTGGCTGAGTGCCTCATCCAGCAGCACCGGTACCGCGCGCAGCCAGTCGACCGCCAGCACGTTGCGCCGCGTCGCGTCGAGCTGTCGGCGCAGCTGCTCGGCGTACTGGACGGTCCGGTACCGCGCCGATTCCGCCGCCGTTCTGGCGTCGGCCAGCCGGCCGCGGCGGATCAGGTTGTCCAGCGTCACCTCGGCCGCGATCTGCGCGGAGGTCACGTCCGTGTCCAGCGCGCCGACGAGGACGGTCACCGCCTCGTCCGTGGCGCGCAGATACAGCTCGCCGCCGCTGCCCGTCAGCTCGACGAGCAGCTTGAAGTCGAACCGCCGGCGCACGTAGCGGCCGTCGGCCCGGTAGGTGCCGTAGATGACGTCGAACCCGCGGTCGACGCTGCCGACGTTGATCAGGTTGCTCAGCACCCACCGGGCGACCCGCTCGTGCTCGGCGCGGGGCCGGTCGGGTGCCTGGTCGGCGGCCAGCGGGACGAGCTTGCGTAGCACCTGCTCGTGGTCCGCGCCCCGGTCGAAGTCCATGGCCACGGTGACCAGGTCGATGGCGTGCAGCGCGAGCTCGGCCATCGCGTAGACGTCGAAGTCGGCGCCCTCCAGGTACGACTTCCTGGCGTCCAGGTCGTGCAGCGGCTGGGTGAGCGCGAGCGCCTTGCGGCGCCGGGTCATCCCGGTGTCGGCGACCGCCGCGGGCGCGACGGTCGCGATGGTTCCGGGGTTCATCGACTGGCCCGGTCCCGGCCGACCAGGTGACGCGGCACGACACGGGCCGTCCCGGCCGAGTCCGGCGGCGCCTGGCGGATCTCCATCTCTGGCACCCTAGCCGGGCGCCGATCCTGCCCCGCGCGGGCAGGTGTGGTCCTGGCCAGGGCATGCGCGAACCAACCCACCGGTGCGTGCGCCGGCCTGAATCCGGGGCGGCACAACGAAGTGAGGTCGGAACGAGACAAGTACGGGGAGGGGATGCCGCGGGCCCGAGCTCGGGACTACGCTCACGACATGTCATCGGTGTCGCTGTCCAAAGGCGGCAATGTCTCGCTCAGCAAGGTCGCGCCCAACCTGACGGCTGTTACCGTCGGTCTCGGTTGGCAGGTCCGTCAGACCACCGGCGCGCCGTACGACCTCGATGCCTCGGCGATCGTCGTGGGTGATTCGGGCCGTGTGCTGTCGGACAGCCACTTCGTGTTCTTCAACAACCTGGTCAGCCCGGACGGCGCCGTGACCCACCTGGGGGACAACCTCGTAGGCGGCGGTGGGGGCGACGACGAGCAGATCAACGTCGATCTCCGGATCCTCTCCCCGCAGGCCAGCAAGGTGGTCTTCGCGGTTTCGATCTACGACGCGGACGCCCGGCGGCAGACCTTCGGCCAGGTCCGCGAGGCCTTCATCCGGGTGGCGGACGCGACGACCGGCGCCGAGGTCGCCCGGTACGACCTCACCGAGGACGCCTCGACCGAGACCGCGATGATCTTCGGTGAGCTCTACCGCTACGGCGTTGAGTGGAAGTTCCGGGCCGTCGGGCAGGGCTACGCGTCCGGCCTGCGCGGAATCGCGCTCGACTTCGGCGTCAACGTCTCCTAGCAGGCTGTCCCGGCGTCTGCCGGCGGGCCGCTCCCCGGGCTGCGGGAAGCCGGGAGCGGCCCGGCGGCGGCGCCCGGTGGCTCGCCCCTGGGCGTCCGCGCCGCGGGCGGGTCGTTTGTCGAAAAGCAGTCTGCCGTGCTGCGGTCTCTGGCACGATGGCCGCATGGTGTCTGGAGAGACTCCGAGGCGGCCTGCCGCCGTGCAACTCGGCCCGCGCGGGCTTGCGCGAGGCTTGCCGCCACTGCTGGCCCGGCTGATCGTGTGCGGCCCGGATCTCCGCTCTCGGCCCCGCCACCACCCCCTATTCACGAGTGGCCCGTAACCGTCACGTCGCGGGTCGGCTGTCACTTCTCTCGAGCGACTGTCGCGGTGCTTCCAGCGGGCGTTGTCGCGTGTTTGTTTCTCTGCGTCCGGCCGTCTCGAATGTGGCGCGGGGCGAGCATTTCGGAGGTAGTCTGCGGGTGAATGTAATTCTGCGGTAATTCCCGGATTTTCCCTCGGGATCCGGGTAATTGGCCGAGAGCAAAGCGCCATCAAAACTCCGGGCTACCGGTTGAGGCAATCAGTGTTGGACCAATGCTGGAATAGTCGCTATTCTTGCCTCCGGATCTTCTGAGGAGGAACATTGATCGAGGTCATCGGTGTGGGTTTCGGGCGCACCGGAACGCTCTCGCTCAAGGCTGCTCTCGAACAGCTCGGCCACGGCCCCTGCCATCACATGGACGAGGTCCTCTCCCGCCGGGAGACGGTTGCCGACTGGATAGCGGCGGCAGAGGGCGGCGCCGCGGACTGGGATGCCCTGTACCGCGACTACCGGTCGACGGTCGACTGGCCGGGAGCCTTCTTCTGGCGCGAGCTCGTCGCGCACTACCCGTCGGCCCGGGTCATCCTGACGGTCCGGGATCCCGGGAAGTGGTACCAGAGCGTCTCGAACACGCTGTTCCGGGCCGGCTCGGCGCGGCCGACGGTCGCGAACCCCGAGGCGACGCGGGTCATGAAGATGATGGACCTGATCGTGTGGGACGGCGTCTTCAAGGGCCGCTTCCAGGACAGGGAACACGCACTGCAGGCGTTCGAGGAGCACAGCGAGGCGGTACGCCGTGAGATTCCGGCCGACCGCCTGCTGGTTTTCGACATCGCCCAGGGCTGGGGTCCGCTGTGTGAATTCCTCGACGTGCCGGTGCCCGCCGGTGAGTTCCCGCGGCTGAACGACCAGGAAACCTACGCGGCGAAGCACCGCGCGCGGCTCGCCGCGGCGATGAACCGGGGCGCCCCGCCCGCGTGAAAATACCCAGCTAGGCCGGTCGATCCGGTGGCGGAGCGCTCAGGGGTGACAGATCCCTGCGCGCGGCCACGGGCGGGAATGGCGGCGTCGGCGGGCATCGTCCCGTGGGCGAGCGAGAAACAACGAAGCCGCCCGGTCGGCGTGTCGCCGATTCGGGGGGCCGCCGTTCTCAGAATGGCAGCCGGGACGGGGTGTGTCGGCGTCCGACAATCATCACGCGTACCGTCCGTGTGTTCGCGTCCACCCGGTACAGCACCCGCCAACCGCGCCCCGTCGCCTCGAACATGCCCACCTGGCTCTCGCCGGCGAGCGGCGTCCCAGCCTTACGGGGATCGTTGCGCAGCGGCCCGTCCAGGAACCGGCGTACCTCGGCGCTGAGCAGCTCGGGCAGCTTCGCCAGATCCCGCTCCGCCGAGGGGGAGAGCGTCACCTCGTGCTTGTCGCTCATCCGCGGACGTCGGCCGGGGCAGGGCGGCGTGATGCGGCCTGGGCGTAGGTGACCTGGCCGTGGGCGGCGTGGGCGAACGCGGCCTGGCCGGCTGCCGCCTGGGCGGATGGCGAGGGGATCGACGTCTCCGGGCCGGTCCGCCGGCACCCGGCAGGCGCTGGAACGCTGTGCGCGTTGTGCATTTCCTGACCTTAACGTTTCGGGCTCGCCGATCGCCGGGTCATGTCACACCGGCAGGCACGGCCCCGCCAGGAGGACACGGCCCCGCCAGGGGGAGCGGCCCGGCAGGATGGGCGGGTGGCTCTCCCTCCCGCGCCGGTCACCGTCCAGGCCGTCATCTTCGATCTCGACGGTGTGCTGATCGATTCTGAGCAGGTGTGGGACGAGGTCCGGCGGGCCTTCGTGGCCGAGCGCGGGGGCCGCTGGGCGGCCGACAGCACCGCCCTGATGATGGGGATGTCCACCGCGGAGTGGTCCGGGTACCTGCTCGAGCTGGGTGCCGGTGACAGCGCGGAGGAGATCGCGGCCGAGGTACGCAGCCGGGTCGCGGCACGCTACGGCGACGCGCCGCCGCTGCTCCCGGGCGCCGTGGCGGCGGTGCGGGCGCTCGCGGAGCGCTGGCCACTCGGCGTGGCGAGCTCGTCCCCGCGGACGCTCATCGAGCTGGTGCTGGACCGCGCCGGCCTGGCGGGGGAGTTCCGCCAGGTCGTCTCCTCCGAGGAGGTCGCCCGGGGCAAGCCCGCGCCCGACGTGTACCTGGAAGCCGTCCGCCGGATGCGGGTGCCGGACGGCACGGCGGCCGGTGTGGTGGTCGCCGTCGAGGACTCGGCGAACGGCCTGCGGGCGGCCTCGGCCGCGGGCCTCGCCGTCGTGGCCGTCCCGAACGAGCACTTCCCGCCCGACACGGACGCTCTGGCGCTGGCGTCGGCCCGCGTCGACGGAGTCGCGGGGCTCACCGCCCAGGTCGTCCTCGCCGCCGCGGAGCACCACACGACCCGCACCTGACCGGCCTGTACGACGGCCGGCCTGTACGACGACTTTCCTGACCGGCCCGGACGGCGGCTGATCTGACCGGCCTTGCCGGCGCGTCGGCGAGGCCGCGGGATTGTCCGTGCTGGCCCAGGGGTTGGAACGTCCATGACGGAGAACACGGATGCGGTCAAGCGCAGGGTCCTCGCCGACACCGAGGTCTGGGCGGTTGTCGGGCTGTCCGAGAACACCTCGCGCGCGGCCTATGGCGTGGCCGGGTACCTGCGCAGACACGGGAAGCGGACGATCCCGGTGCACCCGTCGGCGCCGGTGGTCGCCGGCGAGCAGGGGTACGCGACGCTCAGCGAGATCCCGTTCCCGGTGGACGTGGTGGATCTCTTCGTCCGTTCCGACCTGGTCGGCGAGGTCATCGACGAGGCGGTGAAGATCGGCGCCGGTGCCGTCTGGACGCAGCTGGACGTCCGGGACGAGGCCGCGCAGGCACGCGCCCGTGACGCCGGGCTCGACGTGGTCGTGGACGCCTGCCCCCGCATCGACGGGCCCCGTCTGCTGGGCTGGCGCTAGCCAACACCGGCAACCGGCCCACAGCGGCACCATGCCTGGCCGGGCACCCGGCCTGATCTGGTCGGGCACCCGGCCTGATCAGTCAGGATGATCAACCGGGGAACGTCGGATCGTCCCCGGCGTCGGGCTCGACCTTCGTGGGCGGCGCCGTCGGGTCGTCCCAGGCGTTCGCCGCGGCCGGGCCGCGCGCCGCGGGTCGGCTGCCCGGGGTGGGCATCCGGGCGTCCGGGCCGAGGCTCACGGGCCGGCGTTGCGGCGTGCTTCGTCCGGACGGCGTCTCAGGGGCGGCCCCGCCGGCCGCGGCGGGACGCGATCGGCGGTTCCTCGCCTCGAGCGTGACCCCGGGCGCACGTTTCGGCAGCGGCGGTGTGCCGGACGGGTTCTGCCGCCGCGCCGCCGCCGCGCCCGGGTTCGGCCCGCTCCGGAGAGGGGCCGGCCTGGCCGACGCCGCCGGCGGGATCGGATCCGTCGGCGGAATCGGCGCTGGCGGGTTCGGTGCCGGTGGGTTCGGTGTCGTCGGCGGGATGGGTCTGGCCGGCGTGGCCGGCCTCGTGGGCCCGCCCTCGCGATGATCGCCGTGGCCAGCCGGGGCCACGCGGCCCGGCGGCGCGCCGAGACCGCCGAGGCTGAACGGGGCGTCCGGATCGGCGCGATCGCCTGGCGCGCCGAAACCGGTCGCGCCGCCGCCGTCAGGGCCGGTCTCGGTGGCGCTGAGCGTGCCAGCACCGGTCGGGTCACCGTCGGTGTCAGGGTCGGCCGCGCCGAGGCCGGTCGGGCCGGGAGGCGTACGCCAGGGGGTCTCGGCGGCCTCGCGCCGCTCACGCCACGCGACGACCAGCAGGTGGCCCTGGTGGACGGCGAGCGCGGCTGCCGGCGGCAGCAGGAACAGCGCCGGCAGCAGATACCGGTAGTCGAAGCAGACGGTGGCCGCCGGCACGATGATCATCGTTGCCCCGGCGGCGACCAGGAACAGGCAGTCGGCGCCGGTGCGCCGGCGTTCCGCGGTCAGGTCGTGCCAGCGGGCACGCCCGTCACCCCCACGCAGGCCCGCCGGGACGACCCGCGGCAGCGCGGCCAGGCAGGAGAGCAGGCCGAGGACACCGGCCACGGCGAGGGCCGGGCCGGGGGTGAAGCCCCGGCTCTGGTAGGCCCGCAGATAGCCGGCCCACGGCTCGATCACGGTCCGATCCGGCCGGTCGGCCTCCCCGTGCAGGCCCAGCAGCGGCTCGTCGTTGTGCAGGTAGCGGGGCTCGTCCGCGGTCGGGAAGCGCCAGGTGGCGTCCGGCCAGTCCCGGGGCCCGACGCGGCGTCCCGGCTCGAAGTAGTGCGCGATGTCGGAGCCGACCATGCGCAGGTAGTCAACGGGCTGCCGGGTGATGACCTGCCGCGAGAAGTCGTTCAGCAGCCGGTCGCGTTCGTCGACGGGGACGTCGAGCTGATTGCTCGGGCTGTTGCGGTCCCACACGTAGTAGCTCGGGTCGGGCCGCTCGCCGACCGGGTGCGGGGAGCACAGCGAGAGCTGGCTGGGCTCGAGGTCGAGCTGGCCGCAGTCGGCGATCGGGGCGACCCGGCCGTACAGCCAGGCGGCGTCGCCCCCGGTGAGCCCGATCTTCCCGTGCGAGGACTGGAACCAGGACGCGTACGCGATCAGCGGCGCGGCCAGGAAGACGGCGAAGACCCCGAGCCGCAGCCAGCCGACCCGGCGCAGCACCACGTAGCCGAAGGCCAGCAGGCCGATGGCCACGCCGATCGTGCGCACCAGGCCCGACGCGCCGAGGAGCAGGCCGGCCAGGGCGAACGCCCATACCGACGGCCGGCGCGACCACATCAGGGCGACGACCGCGGCGACGAGGAGGACGGCGAAGAGCGTCTCGGCCATCACGAAGTGCTCGATCACGATCTGGTAGGCGTCGAGCAGGATCGGTGCGGTGGCGAGCGCGGCGATCGGCGGGGCCACCCTGCGGTGGACGAGCAGCACGTAGAGGGCCGTCGCGAGCAGGATCCCGAGCACGTGCTGTACCAGGGGGACAACCCACAGGTCGGCCCCGGTCTCGGTCAGTGCGCGCAGGAACGCCGGGTAGCCGGCCGGGCGCATCGGGTCCGGTTCTGACAGCCGGGTAAGTCGGATGTACGCGTACGAGTCGCCGTTGAACTCGAAGACGGGCCGGTAGGCGTAGGTGGTGACGAGCCGCAGCACGACGCCGGCGAGCAGGAAAACTCCGAACACGGAGTGCCGGGCGAGCGGGGAGCGCCGTCCGGTAGCTGACCGCCGGCGGAAGCGCCCGCGCCGGTTCAGCCCGGAGCGGGGCTCGGCCTCGAAGCCGGGCTCGAGCCCGAAGCCGGGCTCAAGCTCGGACGGGCCCGCGGCCGGCCCCAGGGCGGCGTGGCGGCCGGAGCCGCCCTCGTCGTCACCGGTAGCCGGGCTCACGGCGGGCGTGGTCCAGGCGTCGCCGTCGCCGGGTCGGGATCGGCCAGGGGCCTCCAGCGCGCCGCGGGGTCCGGAGGCGTGGAGCTGTCCAGGTGCCGTCACGGCACCCATGGTCCACGATCGTTCCGCGGAATTGTCCAAATGGTCCCCTTTGGGCCCCCGATTGTGTATGTGGATCACGGTAAGACCCGATCGGAGTGGTCAGTGCTGGTGGGCGGGAATTCCACCGAGGACAGGTGCGGGCGCGGCGAGGAACGCCGCATCCTCGTCGCTCTCATGACTTTCCGGGCCCGTGCGGGTAGCCGGACCGGCTCCGCCGTCTGGCGTCGGCGTCCCGACCGGGCCCGGCGCCCCGACCGGCTCGGGGGCGCGGTCACCGGCCGCCGCGTCGTCGCCCGGCTCGGCCGCCACCGGCCTCGCGGCCGGCGGGGCCGCGGCTGGCGGGGGATCGGCCGGCGACGCTGAGGACGGCGAGACTGCGGATGGCGACGCGCCGGTGGCCGCGGCTGAGACGGCGGGTCCGGTCGCGGGTGCCCAGCCGGCCCGGCGGTGGCCGCCGCTCGGCCCGGCCGTCACCAGCCGCAGGAAGAACGACCCGAAGGCGGTCTGCGCGCCGAGCACCATCAGCGACATGGCGAGCAGGGCGGGGCGCAGCTCGTTGAGCGGCCCCATCGAGTTCGCCAGCCATCGGGCGAGTATGACGCAGTCGATCGCGAAGCCGACGGTGAACAGGATCCCGCCGGCCGCCAGGCCCCGCTCGAGCGTGAAACGCCGGTGGATCGACGTCAGCGGCCAGCGGCGGCGCTCCTGCCACCCCGCGGCATGGTTGTGGACGTCGGCGAAGACACCGAGAAGCACCAACTGCCAACCGAGGATCGCGATCAGCGCGAACAGCACGGAGAAGTGCAGGTCGAGCCGGTGGAACCCGACATCGAGCGAACCGGGCAGGAGCGCCAGCTGGCCGGCCGTGCCCAGCCCGAACAGGACCAGACCCGGCAGGACGAACAGGTGCCTGGGCGCCAGCAGCAGCATGAACCGCAGGTGGCGCCAGCCGTCCCGCAGTGAGTGGAGCTTCGACGCCCCGACCCGCGGGTGGTAGGTGATCGGCACCTCCTCGATCCGCAGCTCGGCTCGACGGGCGGCGATGACGAGCTCGGAGGCGAGCTCCATGCCCTCGCAGCGCAGCCGCATCCGCCGGTAGGCGTCCTTGGTGAAGGCCCGCATCCCGGAGTGGGCGTCGGACGAGCGGACGTCGAACAGGCGGTTGAGGATGCCGGTGAGGAGCGGGTTGCCGACGTATCGGTGCAGCCAGGGCATGGCGCCGGGCAGGATCTCACCGGCGAACCGGGAACCCAGCACGTAGTCGGCGCGCCCGGCGCGCAGCGGGGCGAGCAGCGCGCCGAGGTCGGCGAAGTCGTAGGTGTCGTCGGAGTCGCCCATGACCAGGAACCGGCCGTGCGCGGCGGCGAAGCCGGCGAGATAGGCGTTGCCGTAGCCACGCCGTGACTCGGCGACGACGCGCGCGCCGGCCGCGGTCGCCACCGCCGCGGAGCCGTCGGTCGAACCGTTGTCGACGACGACGACCTCGCCGACGACTCCGGCGGCGGCCAGCCCGGCCAGCGCCTTGCGGACGCAGACGCCGACCGACTCGGCCTCGTTCAGGCACGGCATGACGACGGAGACGTCGAGGCGGTCGGCGGGATCACCGTCATCGGCGGAGTCGGCGACGGCAGTGCCGGTGACAGCGGTGCCTGCGACGGCTACATCGGCGACGGTGGCATCGGCGCGGGCGCCGTGGAGGCCGCCGGCGGCGAGCGGGCCGGCGGTCTCCGGCAGCGGACCGCCGGTGGTGCGCGAGTCGTTCACCATGCGTGACCCCCCACAGGCCAGGAGCAGACGTGCGCCGGGCCGAACTTGATGGTCCGCATCCCGGACCGGCCCGGCCGCGACGATCGATCGACGAAGCGGGCCCCGCCTGTCGGCTCGGACCAATCCTCCGGTCCGAGCAGGTCGAACGCTCGGCGTCGGGCTGCAATCTACCCATATGCGTGAGCGCCGGGCAGCGGCCCTCGCCTACGGCCACGGGGAGATACGCCCCGGCCTACCGGACGCCCACACCCGCCCCCGGCTGGCCGCGTACGGCGTGACACGCCGGTGGGCGCACGGGCGCCCCCGTGTGACGTGCCTAACGGAGAGGCGTAACCTCTGGTGCTCGTGCACCAAGGAAGTGTTTTCAACCTGGCCCCGGCCCTGCCGGCGCCCACCACAGAGGCGGAGCCGTCCGGCGACCCCGCCTCCGCCTCCCCCGTCGCGCGGCGGAGGTGTCCGCACAGTCCGCCCTGCCCGGCGGCCGACAGCGCCGACCACGACGCGGCGAGAGTCACCAGCAGACACTGTGACCAGGGCTGGAGTCTGCTCTGCAACGGGGTGATCCTCTTCGAGGACACGGGGGAGATCCTGCCCACCGGGCGCACCGTGGAGCCGCGGCGACCGTTGCCGAGGCCCGGGTGCGTGCCCCGGCCGCCCGCGCCGCGTCGAGGGGCGGTCGCCGCGCCGACACCGGTCTGACCCGCCACGTCCCGCCGCCCGGCTGGGCGGTGCGGCGCGCCCCGGCACCGTCCGGCCCGGGCCGGGGTTCCGCCCTGGCCTGTGCCGGCACCGGGGGGCACGGCCGGCACCTGTGAGCGGTGCCGTGCGCGCTGCGGATGCGCCGCGGGTGCCGCTGGGACGGCGGCGCGGGGGTCACCGGGCCGCTCCGCGCGCCGGCACGACGGACCAGGCTGACGACGTGCTGATGCCGGTCCGGCCTGTGCGAATCACCTGAACGTGGTCCTCCCGGCAGTGAGAGGACCACGTCGCGGGCCACCATGCGCCAACCCGGCACCTCGCCCCGACCCGGTGTCCCGCCCGCCCGCCCGGACCCGACCCGGTGCCCTGAGCCGGCGTTCCGCCTTCCCGGCGGATCGCCGCGCGCGCCCGCCCGCACACGGGACGAACGGGTACGGTTCCGGCGTGACGTCCATGCGGCGGATTCCGCGGCCCGTTCACCGTTCCCGCACCCGTGACCGTGACCGTTCCCGCGACCTGGTCGGCGAGAGCGATCTGCCCCGCGTCGGCGACCTGGCCCGCCTGCTCGTCCGGCACGACGTCGCGATCGGCCGGCGTTTCGTGCACACCTTCATCACGGTCGACCGCGCGATGTTCTCCGCCATCGCCGGCGCCCGGCCGCTGGTGGACCCGCTGCTGCCCCGGCTCTCCCACGCGGCCGACCACGGCATGCTCTGGTGGGGGGTGGCGGGCGCGCTGGGCGCGACGAAGGGCCGCCGCCGCCCGGCGGCGATGCGCGGCCTGCTCGCCCTGGGCGTCGCCAGCGCCGTCGCCAACGGCCCGGCCAAACTCCTGTTCCGCCGGGGCCGGCCGCCGACACACGGCATCCCGCCGTTGCGCCGGCTGCGCCGTGACCTGACGACCTTCTCGTTCCCGTCGGGGCACTCGGCCTCGGCGGCCGCCTTCGCCACCGGTGTCGCGCTCGACGCGCCCGCGGCGGCCGTCCCGGTGGTCGCTCTGGCGTCCGCGGTCGCCTTCTCCCGGGTCTACGTCGGTGCCCACTACCCGGGCGACGTGGTGGCCGGCGCCGCGCTCGGCATCGGCGCCGGGCTGCTGACGACGAAGGTGATGCCGCGGCGCCCCTGGTCGCCGGCACGGGCCCGGCCGGCGTCCGCCTGGGCCCCGGCCCTGCCGGACGGGACGGGCCTGGGTGTGGTCGTCAACGCCCGGTCCGGCGCCGGTCACCACGCCGAGCTCGTCGCCGTCCTGCGTGCCGACCTGCCCGGCGCGCAGGTCGTCGAGGTCGGCCCCGACCAGGACGTCGCCGAGGCCCTGGACCGCGTCGCCGCGCACAGCCGGGTCCTCGGCGTCGCCGGCGGCGACGGGACGGTCAACGCCGCGGCCGCGGCCGCTCTCGCCCGGGGCCTTCCGCTCGCGGTGTTCCCGGCCGGCACCCTCAACCACTTCGCCGCCGACGTCGGCCTGAACAGCGCCGGCGACACGATCAAGGCGGTCCGCGAGGGCACGGCCGTCGCGGTGGACGTCGGCAGGGTCGACGGCATCGGCGCGGCCGACTCCCGGTTCAGCCGGATCTTCGTGAACACCGCCAGCCTCGGCGGCTACCCGGACATGGTCGGCATCCGGGAGCGTTTCGAGCGCCGGATCGGCAAGTGGCCGGCGATGATCATCGCGCTGAGTCGGGTGCTGTGGAGCGACCCGCCGTTCGACGTCGAGATCGACGGCGTCACCCGCCGGGTCTGGCTCGTCTTCGTCGGCAACGGCCGCTACCTGCCCGACGGGTTCGCCCCGACATACCGGACCCGCCTCGACGAGAGCCTGCTCGACCTGCGGGTCGTCGACGCGACCGCGCCGCTGGCCCGGCTCCGCCTCGTCGGCGCGGTGCTGACCGGACGTCTCGGCCGGTCACGGGTCTACGAGCAGCGGACGGTGGAACGGGTGCGGATCTCCTCCAACCAGCCGTCCCCGCTGCCGTTCGCCAGCGACGGCGAGGTGACCGAGGGGATCCGCCGGATCGCGGTCACGACGAGCGGTGCCCGTCTCATCGTCTACCGGCCCGGGTAGACCCGGACGACGGGGGCGGTGCCCCGGGGGCGGCACCGGGTGCCGGGTCAGTCCCCGGGAGGGCTCTGGAGCGGCACCAGTGCGCGCAGCGGGGTGGTGAGCCGGGCGAAGACCTCGGGGTCGAGCAGGTCCTCGACGAGCAGCGCGCAGGCCAGGTCGGCGCACAGCTCCATGACCCGCTCGTCCGAGGACGAGTCCGGCGCCGTGGCGAGCCGGCGGCAGGCCGGGCACAGCCGCCAGAACCCCTCGGCGGCGCTGCGGCGGACCAGCGTCCACACCCGCCGTCGCCCGGTCAGGACGGCGCTGTCGAAGGCCCGCTCCATCGCGATCTGGTGGGCGTCGTCGTCGCGGGTGAGCACGGTCGTGAGCAGGCCGTCGAAGACCTCGAGGCTGGCCTGGTCGTGGCAGCGGCGGGCCAGCCGCGGCAGTGTGGCCAGCACCCGTTTCACGTCGGCGGCGGCCGGGCCCAGATCCGGCTCGTGCGAGCGGACCCGCGGGTACACGGTGCGCCACGGCCGCAGCAGCGCCGTGTACTCGGAGCGGTTCAGGATCGGCTTCGCGTAGGCGCCGGCGAGCGCGTCGCGCATCGCGCGCAGCGCGGTCGCGGTGATCGCGGGGTCGAGTGTGACGTACTCCGCGCCGGCCAGATCATCCGCGTAGATGGCGGAGAGGGCGTCGAAGGCCGCCAGGACCTCGACGATCAGCGGGGAGTCGGGGGCGAGCGCCTTGTCCCGGGCCGAGGCGAGCTGACCGGAGTTGCGCCACAGCGAGGCCAGTGCCACCAGCTCGCTGTCGGAGGTGTGCACGAGTTGCGCCAGGATGCCGAGGATCCCGCGGAGGTTCGGATGCTCCTCCAGCCGCTCGATGCGGCGGGCCCGGAGGATCATGCCTGCCGGCCCGGCTGGCGGGTGGCCGCCATGATGGCGGCCGGACCGGTGGTCCTCGGGACACGCGTCACGTGCTCCTCCTCGATCTCGTGGCGACCAGGTCGCGACGGGCCCCACCGAGCGCCGTCCGGATCACCGGACGGCCGCGGGCTCCGCGAACCGGATGCTCCGCGTTCCGGCCACGCGACGCCGGCCACGCTCCTGCCCTCGACGGGCCGGTGCCGCGGCACGGTGCCGTGCGCCGTGGGGGACGTCCCGCGGCGGTTGGCCGACCCTTGGCCGACGCGCGACAGCGTCGCCTGGCCGTCGGCCGTGGATGTCACTCCCGAGACAATAGTGTCGCCGGTGACGATCCGGAACCGATTGCCGGTGACAGCTTGTCACACGGAGTGCTGTGCTGGTGGCACCGTTGGAGTACAGATGGTAGCCGGTGCGCGGCCGGAGCTCCGTGAACACGAAGAGTTAGTGCCACATTCGGTTACACACAGTGGTGTCGAGGGTGGCGAACGTCGTCACGCCGTGTCGCGGGCGGCACGTCCGCCACCGGTGCCCGCGGGGCCCCGAGTGTCTCGGAAGCCCCGCGGGCCAGGTCCGGGCGGCCGCCACAGGCCGCTCCCAGCCGCCGCCACGGGCCGTCCAGCCGCCGTGGACCGGGCAGGCCGCTGAGGCCGCGGCCGGCTGGCCGGCCGCGCCCGGTCAGCCGGAGACCGGCTGGTCGTCCTCCTCCACGGCGCCGCTGCCGAGAGCGGTCTCGCCGGCGCCGTCCTTGCGCAGCCCGTACCGGCGGATGGCGTCGTCCACCGTGGCCTGCTCGACATCACCCGTTCGTGCCAGCGCCTCCAGGGTCGCCACGACCACAGACTCGGCGTCGACGTTGAAGTGGCGCCGCAGGGCCGCCCGGGTGTCGGAGCGGCCGAAGCCGTCGGTGCCCAGCGAGGTGTACTGCTGCGGCACCCACCGCGAGATCTGGTCGGGGACGGCGCGCATCCAGTCCGAGACCGCGACGACCGGGCCCGGCGCGCCGTCCAGGATCTGGCTGACGTAGGGCACGGCCGGCGGCTGCTCGGGGTTGAGCAGGTTGCGTCGCTCGCACACCAGCGCCTCCCGGCGCAGTTCGTTCCACGAGGTCACCGACCACACGTCGGCGGCGATGCCGTAGTCGGCCGCCAGCATCTCCTGGGCGGCCAGCGCCCAGCGCATGCCGGTACCGCTGGCCAGGAGCTGCGCCTGCGCCGTGGTGGAGCTCTCGGCGGCCGTGGCGGGCGTCCCCTCGCCGCCGGTGAGCGCGTCGGCGGTACGGAACCGGTACATGCCGGCGATGATCTGGGCCGGGTCGACCCCGGTCGGCTCGGCCGGCTGCGGGACCGGCTCGTTGTAGACGGTCAGGTAGTAGAAGACGTTCTCGTTCCGCTCGCCGTACATCCGGTCAAGCGCGTCGCGGACGATGTGGGAGATCTCGAACGCGAACGCCGGGTCGTACGACACGCACGCCGGGTTCGTGGATGCCAGCAGCAGCGAGTGGCCGTCCTGGTGCTGCAGGCCCTCGCCGTTCAGGGTCGTGCGCCCCGCGGTGGCGCCGAGCAGGAAGGCCCGGCCGAGCTGGTCGCCGAGCGCCCACATCTGGTCGCCGGTCCGCTGGAAGCCGAACATCGAGTAGAAGACGTACACCGGGATCATGTGCTGGCCATGGGTGGAGTACGCCGTCGCGGCGGCGATCACCGAGCCCATCGAACCGGCCTCGCTGATGCCCTCGTGCAGCATCTGGCCGGACTCGGACTCCCGGTAGGAGAGCAGCAGCTCCCGGTCGACGGCCTCGTAGCGCTGCCCGTGCGGCGAGTAGATCTTCGCCGTGGGGAACATCGCGTCCATGCCGAAGGTGCGCGCCTCGTCCGGGATGACGGGCACGAACCGGGCGCCCATCTCCTTGGTCTTCATCAGGTCCTTGAGCAGGCGGACGAAGGCCATCGTCGTCGCCACCGGCTGCTTGCCCGAGCCCCGCCGCAGCTCGTCGAAGATCGACTTCGGCGGCTGGGAGAGCGAGCGGGCCCGCACCACCCGGCGCGGGATCGATCCGCCGAGCCCCGCCCGGCGCTCCCGCATGTACTGGATCTCCTCGGAGTCCGGCCCCGGGCGGTAGTACGGCGGGAGGTTGCCGTCCAGCGCCGAGTCGGGGATCTCCAGGTAGAGCCGGTCGCGCAGCTCCTTGAGCTCGGTCTTGGTGAGCTTCTTCATCTGGTGCGTGGCGTTGCGGCCCTCGAAGTCCTTGCCCAGCGTCCAGCCCTTGATCGTGTGGGCGAGGATCACGGTGGGCTGACCGGCATGCTCCGTGGCCGCCTTGTAGGCCGCGTACAGCTTGCGGTAGTCGTGCCCGCCGCGGGAGAGCTTGCTGAGATCCTCGTCGGCCAGGTTGGCGACCATCCGGCGCAGCCGGGCGTCGGCGCCGAAGAAGTGCTCCCGGATGTAGTCGCCCGACGAGGTCGAGTAGGTCTGGAACTGGCCGTCGGGTGTGGTGTTCATCCGGTGGACGAGGACGCCGTCGGTGTCCTTGGCGAGCAGCGGGTCCCAGTCACGGCCCCAGACGACCTTGATGACGTTCCAGCCGGCGCCGCGGAACAGCGACTCCAGCTCCTGCATGATCTTGCCGTTGCCGCGGACCGGCCCGTCGAGGCGCTGCAGGTTGCAGTTCACCACGAAGATGAGGTTGTCGAGCTCCTCGCGGGCGGCGACCCCGAGGGCGCCGATCGACTCCGGCTCGTCCATCTCGCCGTCGCCGAGGAACGCCCACACCTTGCTGCGGGAGGTGTCCTTGATCTGGCGGTTGAGCAGGTAGCGGTTGAACCGCGCCTGGTAGATGGCGTCGATCGGGCCGAGGCCCATCGACACCGTCGGGAACTCCCAGAAGTCCGGCATCAGCCGCGGGTGCGGGTAGGACGACAGGCCGCCCGGCTCACCCTCGCGGCGGAACGCGTCCAGCTGCGCCTCGGTGAGACGGCCCTCGAGGAACGCGCGGGCGTAGATGCCGGGGGAGGCGTGCCCCTGGATGAAGATCTGGTCCCCGGAATCGCTGCCGGGGGAGGAGGTCAGGTGGTCCTTGCCCCGGAAGAAATGATTGAAGCCGACCTCGTACAGGCTCGCGCTCGAGGCATATGTGGCGATATGGCCGCCGACATTATATTCCGGACGGTTCGCGCGGCTGACCATGATGGCGGCGTTCCACCGGATGTACGCCCGGATCCGCCGTTCGACGTGCTCGTCGCCCGGGAACCAGGGTTCCTGCTCGGGGGGGATCGTGTTGATGAAGTCGGTGCTGGTCAGGCCCGGTACCCCGACCGCCTTCTCGCGTGCCCGTTCGAGGAGCTTGAGCATGAGGAACCGTGCCCGGCCTCGCCCGGACTCCTCGATCACCGCGTCGAGCGACTCGAGCCATTCGCTGGTTTCGGACGGATCGATGTCCGGCAACTGGCTCGGGAGCCCGTCGGTGATGACCGAGAACTTCCGCGTTGTGTCCTGCGCCACGCCTACTCCTGCTCTCCGTTAGCTCCTGTGCCGATGCCCTCTCACTATCGTGCTCCGTCTCGACACGGTCGTCACGCACGCCCTGCCTACTGTGCGGTAGGGAAACTGGATCGGCACACGCGGTTGTTCGCGGTCTGTCCCCGAGGTGGTGGCGCGCCGGTGAACACGCCGCGACGGCCGTCTGAGCAGCACCTGGACGCAGCCCTCGGACCCGGACGGCCACCCAGGCGTCGGGGTGGCGTGCAGGCGGTCGCACCGGCAGGTGCGGGATGGTTGGGATTACGTGCGCCCGGGTTGTGGACGCCCGCCGAGGGAGGGACGCCACCGTGGAGACGAAGACGATGACGGTGCGGACGGGGCGCGACGAACGGGTCGTCGACCTCACCGAGCCGGCGGCCGAGTTCGTCGCCGGCCGGGGCGACGGGCTGCTGTCCGTCTTCATCCCGCACGCGACGGCGGGCGTGGCCATCCTCGAGCTGGGCGCCGGCAGCGACCGACCTCCTCGCCGCCCTGGCCGCCCTGCTGCCCGCCGACGACCGCTGGCGGCACGCCCACGGCTCGCCCGGGCATGGCCGCTCACACGTGATGCCAGCCATCATCCCGCCGTCCCTGACCGTTCCCGTCCTGGACGGGCGGCTCGCGCTCGGTACCTGGCAGTCGGTGGCGCTTGTCGACCTAAATGTGGACAACCCCGAGCGGACCGTCCGGTTCTCCTTCCTGCCGGGCTGACCGGGCCGGTCGGCCCCGTCCGGCGGGCAAAGTCCGGCCAGTGCGCCCACCCCGGTGCCGGACCTGGGATCATCGGAACGGCCAGGAGACGTCCGACATCACATACCCGCAGGTTGGACTGATGGTGGGATCATGTCGGCGGGTTTCGTACGACGGGTTGACGAGGCGGCCCCGGGGTAGCGAGATTGTGTCAGCGGAGATCGTTGTGGAACGGCCGGCATCCCCCTGCTTGTCCACAACCCCCGGCGTGGCACTTGCGCACCCACCGCATGGTCCGGTGGACTAGGCCCACGGCGGGTCGCGCGAGCGGATCGTCGCCGAACCGGTCCGCCCACGACCGGGGCGCCTCGCGACCGCGGAGCGTCGTGTAGACGAGCAGGAGGTAGCGGAGGGTGAGTCCGACCGCGGCGAACGCCGAGGGTCAGCGCCGTGCGGAACGTCTGGGAGTCATGGCCGGCACCTTGGTCCAGTCGCTCAACGAGGACGACGACATCGCCCAGGATCTCCTGGACGCGGTCACGACCTCGAGTGGCACCGACCTCGTCCCGGAGGACTCCGACGACGTGGTAGACGTCGTGCTCCTCTGGTGGCGCGAGGATGACGGTGATCTTGCCAACGCCCTCATCGACGCGCGTAGGCAGTTGTCCGAGGACGGCGTGATCTGGCTGCTTACCCCGAAGGCCGGCCGTGACGGCCACGTCGAGCCCAGCGACGTCCTGGACGCCGTGCCGACCGCCGGCCTCGTCCAGACCAGCACCGTCAGCGTCGCGGCCGAATGGGCCGGAATGCGGCTGGCCGCCCCGAAGTCCCAGCGGGTCCGCCACCGCTGAGGCCCCGGGCGCCCGCGCGCGTCCGAGGCCTCAGCGGCGGCGATCTCCCCAGTCGGGGTCGCAACCGATCGGTGTGACGTGCTTGCCGACGGTCCTTCCGCCATGCCCAGCGCCAGGTCCGTGTGCCGCCCGCCCGGCCGGCATCCGCACTTGAATGATCAGCGGTACGGCACCGCGGGCCGTCACAGCCCGCGGTGCCCCGTTTCTCGTCCGCTGCGCCGTGCGGCTCAGCGGCTCAGCGGCACCTGCTGGCCTTCGACCGCGCCGGGGTAGCGGTTCCAGATCTTGTTGATCTCGAACTGGAGATAGAGCGGCCCACCGCCGATCAGCCACAGCAGGAACGCGATCCCCGGGCTGATCTCCGGCAGGCCCGCGGCGCGCTGCGCCTCCGCTGTCCGCGTCCCCAGCCGCCACGCCGCCACGAACGGCGGGACGATCAGCACCCAGCCGATCAGGAAGGCCAGCAGCGACAGCGTAGGGTTGACCTTGATCCGCGAGTTGTAGGCGGCAAGCTCTTTGTTGGTCTTGTACACCCAGACGAACCCGTAGATCCCGAGAGTGATCAGCGGAAGGCCGAGCCACACCCCGAACGGATTGCGCCGTTTACCGAGGACGCCGGCTCCGACCGGCGGCACACCGGCCGGCGGCGGCCCGTATCCGGGCGGCACGGGATAGGTCTGCCCGGCCCCGGGATGGGGCGGGTAGGGATTCGAGCCCTCCCGGGGGAACGGCGGGTAGCCGCCCGGACCACCCGGGGCCGGACCGGGCGCACCCGCCGGCCCGGCCGCGCCGGCGAACCCGCGCGGGCCTCCGGGCGGTGCTCCAGGAGGGCCGTCCGGGAACGATCCGAAGGCACCGCCGGGCCCGGGCGGCTGTCCGCCGGGGCTTCCGTGGCCGCCCGGGCCCCAGCCAGGTGGGCCGGACGGCGGCATGTGATCGGTCAAGGTGGTCACGACCTCCCTGCTGTCGGCATCCGCGGGACGCCCGACGCGCCACTGTGCGGCCCCGTCCGCGGCGTGGCCGCGAGCCGGGGCAACGGCCGGAAAAAGCACACTCCGCCCGGTCACCTCTGTCGTTGTCCGGCACGACTAGCTCGCCGCGGTCGTTGACCGGTCAGACTAGGGCACCAGAGTCCCGGAAACCGGCTCCCGCGCCTTCCTGTGGCTTCGCTGACCGGAAAAGTGCCATCCGCGGCCGGCCGGGCACGCCTTGGAGCCGTTTCGGGTCTCTACATCTTCGAGTGCCGTTGCCGAGTACCCGCCCCGATGTGTTCCCCCTGTGTGCTCATCCTGTTCACCATCGCATCCGTGTCGTAGCGCCGCCGCTGCCCACCGCCCCGGCCTGCCCGCGGGATCCGGCACACCGGCCGCAGCCGGAGCGCAAGGCCGTGGCCGACGGTGGCATGCTGGCGGAGAGGACCGACAGGTCGCGAAGACCGAGAGGTCGAACAGCACCGCAGGACGCGAAAACCAACCGCAATCGAGAGGAAGAGCTCGTGACCGTCGACGTCGGAGCCGTCGCCCCCGACTTCTCGTTGAAGGACCAGAACAACGAGGTCGTCACCCTGTCCGACTTCCGGGGCCGCCGCAACGTGGTGCTCCTGTTCTACCCGCTGACCTTCACCGGCGTCTGCCAGGGCGAGCTGTGCTCCGTCCGGGACGACCTGGCCTCCTTCCAGAACGACGACGTGCAGGTGCTGGCCATCTCCGTCGACTCCTCCTTCGCGCACAAGGTCTGGGCCGACCAGCAGGGCTACGAGTTCCCGCTGCTGGCCGACTTCTGGCCGCACGGCGAGGTGGCGAAGGCCTACGGGGTCTTCAACGAGGAGAAGGGCATCTCCCTCCGCGGAACCTTCATCATCGACAAGGAGGGCAAGGTGCGCTGGAAGGTCGTCAACAACATTCCGGACGCACGCGACCAGGCCGAGTACCTCAAGGCCCTCGCCTCGCTGTAGTCCCGGCGAGCGGCGGGCCGGGTCGCCTCGCCCGTCGGACCCCCGCGAGGTGTTCCCGAGTCAGGGACACCTCGCGGGGGTCCCGGCGTGGCATGGCACGGGCGACGTGCGCCGCCGGTCTTCGAGGACGGGGAACCTTATGCCGTGTTTCCGCTGCAGTACGCGACAGACCGACCCAGTCCGGGGCGCGAGCCCCTGGCAACGCGCGGTCGTCGGCGGCGAACAGGTCCTGGTCTGCCCGACCTGCCGCCCCTCCCCGGAGTGGGAGAAGATCCTTGACCGCTGCGACCGCTGCGCCTCGACCCACCTGGCGAAGGCCCTCGGCACGGTGTTCTGCCGGGCCTGCGGCGCGCGGAAATCCTCCGAACAGCAGCCCGCCGGGCGCTCGCCAGCCCCTGAACCGCCCTCATCGGCTCGCGAACCGTTCTCAGCCACGCCCGGACTGTCCTCACTCATCCCCGAACCGTCGCGGACCGCCTCCGACGTGCCAGAGACCACAACCGGTGCTCTGCGCCCGCCGGCCGCAGGATCCGCCAGGGGCGTGCCGGCCGCCACAGACACTCCCAACGCCTCCGCGGGACGTCATGGCGGGGAACCAGCCGTGGAGGGGCCTGAGCGTGCCCTCAGCGGCGACCTCGCCGCCGATGTGGACGCAGCCCTCACCCGCATGTTCGGGCGACCGCGCCCGGTTTCCTGACCCACGATCCGGGATCATCCGCTAACGTTGCGACCGGGCACGGTCACCTCACCGATCCGGCGATCGGCCGTGCCACCGGACGGACGATGCCTGCGTAGGCTGGGCATCCACCCCGGGCGCGTAGCTCAGCGGGAGAGCGCTCGCCTTACAAGCGAGTGGTCGCAGGTTCGATCCCTGCCGCGCCCACGCGCTGGTTCCGCGTGTTCACTTGATTCTTGATCAAGCTCGCGACCAGCTGCTATGTCTCCTTGGTGGACGATCCTCGAACGCCTCGACGCATGAAGAGATCGTTGCGTAGGCCCGCACGCAGAGCACAGCGTTCAGACGCAACGCAAGTGCTCGATCATGAGGGCAGACGCATGGCCATCGCGGATCTTCTCATCGAGTTGCGCACTAGGGTCTGTTCCAAGTTCGG
>NZ_SJXI01000042.1:0-48969 GCF_004337455.1 Parafrankia sp. BMG5.11
TCCCAGGCCGAGGCTCGCACGAGCATCCCCGTGCAGGAGACGGCCAGCACGTCCCGCACGGCGTCATGCTGACCGTGGTCGGGCACGCCCGGGACGACACCGGTGATCCGCCGGCCGGCCCGGTCGACCGACACCCCCGCCTGAACAGGCCTGCCACTCCGGCCCAGGGTGGATGCAAGGCGTCGGGATTGTTGCATTGTGCGAAAGCGAGGCGTGCCGAAGCGCTGCTGGTCTGCAGGTCAGCCTGCGTGTGCGAATTCGGTGAAGGCGTGTGGGGCTCCAGAACCCCGATTTGTGCGGTGACCTGCGTATTTGCCTGCGAGACGGGGTCTGCGTCTGGCAGGCTGGACGTCGTGGTGTGGTCGCTGCTCTACGCCCTGACACGGAACACTTTCGGGCTGATGTTGCTCCGGGTCCGTGGGGACACCGCGAAAGACGTGGAGCTCCTCGTCCTGCGACATCAGGTGGCGGTGCTGCGACGGCAGGTCCACCGCCCGGCCCTGGAACCGGCGGATCGGATGATCCTCGCGGCCCTGTCCCGGCTGCTACCCCGGGCCCGCTGGGGTTCGTTCTTCGTCACCCCCGCCACCGTGCTGCGCTGGCACCGCGACCTCCTACACAACAATGGACCCGCGCAAGACACCCGGACGGCCACCTATACGCCGGGACATCCGCGAGCTGGTCCTGCGCCTCGCACTGGAGAACCCGACCTGGGGCCACCGCAGGATCCAGGGCGATCTGATCGGGCTGGGCTATCCGGTCGGGGTCGTCACCGTCTGGCGAATCCTGCACCGCGCCGGTGTCGACCCCGCACCCCGCCGGGCCGACACATCCTGTCCGGTTCCCTACCCGCATGTCGGTCAACAGCGAAGCGATTGAAGAGCAGGCAGCATCCCACCATGCAATCCCGGTCGTCGTGGCCGCGTCGTTCCGGCTACCCGAGCGCACCGCCCAACGCGGGACGTCCGGGCTGGTGATCGGGGCCATGGCCTACTGGCCCCGACCACTGGTGTCATCCCGGGGTCGTGGCCCGCGCCCCGTGCGCGGACGCACGACGGCGTGGCCGCGCGTTTCCGCTGGTAGACGGCCTGTCCCTGCGCTCGGGGATGGAGATCGCGGGGCTGGGGATGGTGGGGTTGCGGTTCGGGTTGTGCCCGGTTCTGTCCACTCACCCCCTGCCTGACCTGGGTTTTCTCTAGATCAGTCTCGGAGCTCCGGGTTGTGCAGTGCCCGGACAGAGTAAAACTTTTTCGGCTTGCGCCGTGTACTGATCGAGGATCTTCGAGTCGGCTTCCGTGGACTCGTGCCGATTCGGGAGAATTAGCCAAAGTATCCTGCGGTGGGTTCTCGTTTGTGTGAGATCGTCACAGGGTCGGCGGGGCTGCCGTGCTGGCGATCTCCGTCCGGGCGGTGTCGAACCTGAGGGAACAGCGGTATCGACATCGGGCCGAGAATCGGGCTGTCTGGTTCTGCGACGACGTGCGCTGCAGTGAGAACCACCCGATCTGACACCCGCGCGGCGTCACTACCGGCCGGGGCAGTCTCGTGAGCTGGTGACCGATGCGCTCAGGCAGACGACGTGGTGGCCGGCCGGACCGTCGCTGAGGGTGCGCCCGACGGCGCCCGGAGGACCCGCCGGCTTGCTGTCAGGACGGCGAGAGCACCCGCAGACTCGCCGCAAACGGGAGCCGTCCGTCCGGTGGGGTTCCAGAGCGTGAGTGGACTCCACTCTGCGAGGCAGACGACATGATCAACGGCGTACTGTAGTGACGTGGACTCGTTGCACGCCTTCCGGACCGTTGACGACGCCGCAGCGGTCGCGGCTGGCATGGTCGCGGCCGAGTCCCGCCTGCAGGACATCTGGCGGCACGCAGTTATACAGATGCTCGACGACTACACCAGCGTGCTGCGCCACCAGGGCCCTGAAGCAGCGAGCGCGATGTGGGCAGACCGCCCACGACCGTCCGGCGACCGCCGAGTGGACGCGGCGCTCGCCGCGCTTGGAGAGCACCTCGCCCGTCGAGACGGCTGGCAGACCCCCCCATGGGTGCGCGACCCGGCACTCGAGGCAGTGCCCTGGTGGTTCGTCACCACGCTGAAGGGCCTCCATCCTCGGGCGTTGGTCGAGTCCCCGCTGTCATTCCGTAAACGGGGCGTGTTCATCACCGGCGGCGCGCTCCAGCGGGCGTGACATGACCAGCCCGGGTCTCGGCCGTGAGTCGATCACCAGTCTGCTCCAGGAACTCAACGACGAACTGGGCCGGCGCGGCGCAAAGGCCGACCTTTTTCTCGTCGGCGGCGCCGCGCTCGCCCTCGTCTACGACGCGACCCGATCCACCCGCGATCTTGATGCCGTTTTCCTGCCAACCGACGTCGTCCGCGCCGCGGCCTCCGCGCTCGCCGAGCGCCATGCCCTCCCGGCCGACTGGCTCAACGACGCGGTGAAAGGCTTCCTGCCTGGCCCGGATCCGGCCGCGACCAGGTACTTCGATGCCAACCACCTCACCGTTGACGTTGCCTCCGCCGAGTACCTGCTCGCGATGAAGCTGTTCGCAGCCCGCGTCGAAGCCGACGCCGAGGACATCGCGTTCCTTTATCGCAAGCTCGGCTACACCACCGTCAGCGAAGGCCTCGACCTCGTCCAGTCCGTCTACCACGGTCGCCCGATCGATGCAAAGGTCCAGTTCCTCCTTGAAGAGATCGTCGATTCGCTCCACGACGACAGCGACGGCACAGCCCACGGCGGAAACTCCGCCTGAGCTGGCCCAAGCGTGGGACGCCCGGTACCGCCGGGCCGTGTGCCCGGGGCCGTGCCCGCCACCCCGGTCCTACGGGCCATCCGGCAGTCGTAGTCGATGCGTCGGTCGTGGACGTACCCTGGTCTGTCCGAAGCCGCCGCTGCGGACGGCCCGGCAACCCGGACCTGCCCGCCGGCGGGGAGCGGACCATCTGCCACCGTAGGATTGAAGACAATCCGCCTGTCGCGGTTACGCTCGTCGAGGTCGTGGGAAAATGCAGGTCAGCACAGCGTTTAGGCGTTTTGACCTGAAAAGCGGAAGGTCGGCAGTTCGACCCCGCCCCTGCCCACCACGCAGGGTCACGTAGGGGATGACCTGCGAAAACATCCTGTTTATTGATCGTCTTGGTGGGTGCACCGTTCGCGTGTCGCGCGGTGACATCGAGTTTGTGCAGGTAAGAGGCTTATGGGTGGTTCAAGTCCCCTCGTGTTCCTCGACAGGTTTGCTACTTAATGTGATGGCTCCCGACTAGGAGTGGCGAAACGTCGTGCGATGCCGTCGAGGCCGGTGGTCAAGGTGGTGTCGTCGCGGTCGGGTATGCGGGCGCGGAGAGCACGGGCACTGTCAGCCGTTCCCAGCTACAGGGGCCCAGAGACCCGCCGCGGTGCCCGCCAGGACATGCTCGCCGTAGATCCGGACCTTCTTCTGGATCACGGCCAGGTGTTCCGCCAGCTCCGCGATCCGCATCTGGACAGCCTGTTCGTGCTCGACCAGGACAGCCAAGCGCTCGACCTCATTTCCCGGCCCCGACCGCACCAGACCGGCAAACTCGCGGATGCGGGCGATCGGCATACCGGAGGTGCGCAGCCGGTTGATCAAGTGCAGCCACTCCAGATCGGCGGTGTCGTAGACGCGCCGGCCACCAGAGGTACGCGAGACGGACCGTAGGAGCAACCTTTCGCGCTCGAACCAGCGCAGCGTGTCCACGCTCAACCCGGTTCGGGTCGCCACCTCACCGATCGAGAAGCGCTCGGCCGCCACCGGACCCCATCCTCTCCCCTTGAGCTGGAGTGCACTCCAGATCGTACGTTCGCCGCATGACCACCTCACCCCCACACCATCCGCCCAGAACACCGTTCGGTCGCGACACCACCGCCGCCCAGGTCCTCGCGGGAACAGACCTCAGCGAACGCACGGCGCTGGTCACTGGTGGTTACTCCGGGCTCGGCCTGGAAAGCACCCGAGCGCTGAGCCGTGCCGGCGCGCGGGTCCTTGTGCCAGCCCGCCGACCCGATGCCGGGAGAAGGGCCACCGCCGGCATGCAACGAGTCGACGTCGGCCAGCTCGACCTGGCTGACATGAGCAGCATCCGGCGCTACGCCCACCAGCTCCTCGACACCGGCACGACCATCGACATCCTCATCTGTGGTGCCGGGGTCATGGCGATCCCCGAGAGCCGGGTCGGTCCCGGCTGGGAGGGGCATTTCGCCGTCAATCATCTCGGTCACCACGCCCTGGTGAACCTGCTCCGCCCTGCCCTGCAACCCGGATCACGGGTAGTCGTGCTCTCCTCCGCCGGCCACTTCCTCTCCGGCATCCGCTGGCACGACCCGCAGCTCACCACCGGCTACGACCGCTGGATCGCATACGCGCAGTCGAAGACCGCCAACGCGCTGTTCGCCCTCCATCTCGACGCCCTGGCCAGGAACGCGGACATCCATGCCTTCTCGGTCCATCCCGGCAGCATCCTCACCCCGCTGCAGCGGCACATACCGGAGGTCGAGCAGCGATCTCTGGGCTGGATCGACGCCCACGGCCGGCCCGCCACGGGATTCAAGACGCCCGCCCAGGGCGCCGCGACCGCTGTCTGGGCAGCCACCAGCGCGCAGCTCGCGGGACACGGCGGCGCCTACTGCCAGGACTGTGACCTCGCATCTCCCGCCACCACCGACGACATGCTGGTCGGCGGCTACAAGCCGTGGGCGGCCGACCCCGCGGGCGCCACGCGGCTCTGGGCGCTCTCCGCCGACCTCACCGGACTCGACGCCTTCAGCTGACTCACGCCCGAGCGCACTGCGCCAGCGCCTCGACGATCACGGCGCTACCGGGGCCGCTGACGAACGGTGCCGCGTCACAGGATTCAGCGCCGTCTGACCGTTCACCGGACGGTTCACTCACCGCCTCCCCGCCGCGCCGACCGACCTGCGGCTCAGCAGATCGAACAACTCGGCAGCGTCAACAACGGGGGGCGAGTGAACGATGTCGGTCCAAACCCATTCGACCCGATCGGCCCGAAGAGGAACGTCAAGCCGACCAGGGGCCCGCAATCGGGCCTGTAAGAACAGCGGTGACCGAATAGGACCGGGTCCCGGGACCTCGAGCGGGCCCTCAGCCCGCACGAAACCGCAGGTAGCTAGCCTGGAGCGGCTAAGGCTCGAGGGCTATGGTCGGCCCCGTGATGTTTGGGTAGTGGTTCGTATTGTGTACGGTTTTGTCCACTCTTCCCCTGTCCTACCTGCGGTTTCGCCGCGTCGGTGGTCTGGCTTGACGGATGTGCAGTGTGCGGACAAAGTCAAACTTTGGCCTGGTCCGTGCCCTGTCCGGGCGACTGGCGCGTGAGGGCATCCGCCTTGGCGCAGTTTGCCCCGGGCTTGTCGACACGCCGTTGACGGCGGGAGCTCGCACCCACTTCCAGGCCGCCGGTGTTCTGATGCTCTCCGCCGACGAGGTCGCCGCCGCCGTCGTCGACACTCTTCGCGCCGGGGAGGCGGGAACCGAGCTCGTCCTCACGCCTGGCCACGGCCCGGCTCGCTATGTCCCAACGCCGCTGCGTTGATGCCGCTGCGTTGACGCCGGTCGGTCCCGCCGAGGTGCCGGCCGGCGCGGATGGACTCCGAGGACGTCAGGCCGTCCAGGCCGGCGGCCCCACGGGTCGCCGGCCTGAACGCCGCACCGGCGATGTCCACTCCGAAACGGCCGTACCTCGATCCTGTCCGGCTCGCCCGGACCTGATCAGGCGGAGGCAACCTCGTGGAGCGCGTCGGCGACCGCCCGCGGCTCGGTGATCATGAGGTCGTGGCCGGTGTCGACGGCCCAGAGACGGCCGGCCGCGCGCGCCTTCTCCATGAGCTCCGCGTCGCGGGTGGCGAGGGTGGAGGTACAGACGATGTGGTACTGCGGGATCGCCCAGAGCGCCGCCTCGTTGGCGAGCGTCAGCGGCTGCTCGAAGCACCGCCACGGGTGGCCGGTCAGGCGATCGTCCATCCAGGCGAGGTCGGCCGGGTCGGTCACGCCGTAGAAGGCCCCCGCACCCGGGGCCGGCAGGAGGACCAGCTCGACACCGTCGACAACCTGGCCGTGCGGCCGGGTCACCGTGATGATCGGCCCGGCGACATCGACGAGCGACTGGCCGTTCACGGGGTTCGCCGCGTCGAGGTAGACGATGCGGCCCACCCGGTCGGCAGCCCGGTCGGCGACACCGGTGATGACCATTCCGCCGTAGCTGTGCCCGACCAGGATCACGTCACGCAGGTCCTCGTAGTGCAGCACCGCCACGACGTCCTGGATGTGTAAGTCGAGGTCGACCTTCGGGCTCGCCAGGTGCGCGCGCTCTCCCACTCCGGTGAGTGTGGGCGCGTAGACCTCGTGCCCGGCAGCCCGCAGTAAACGGCCTACCGGCTGGTAGCACCAGCCGCCATGCCCGCCACCATGCACCAGGACGTACGTCGCCATGCGAGTTCTCCTTCGCCATGACGGCACAGCCGACCCGTCCCGCGGGTCCGCGAGCCGTCCCTGATCGTGTAGACCGTGTAGATATCCCAGATATCCGGATAACCAGGATATCGTAGGTGATGTCTTGAGTAAGGACTGTCGGCGAACGAGGGGAGGAGCCAGGTGCCCGCATCCCGGCCAGGCGATGCAGTCCTCCGTGTGGTGCTTGAGCTGCTCGAGTCCGGCGGCCATGACGCCGTCCAGATCCGTGAGGTGGTCCGCCGCGCACACGTCTCACCGCTGACGATCTACAAGCTGTTTCCCAGTCGGGACGAGCTCGTCGTGGCCGCGCTGCAGCAGTGGCTGACGGTCAACAGCTGTGCACCGGTGGCGCCACCAGCCCCCGGCGAATCCCTCTACGACGGCCTGATGCGGGTGTTCCGGCACGTCTTCGAGCCGTGGGAACGCAGCCCGCGCATCCTCGAGGCCTACCACCGGGCGCGGAACGGGCCGGGCGGACGAAAGCTCGACCAGCAGGCCATGGGCGCCATCGAACCTGTTGCGCGCGCCATCCTGGTCGGCGGTGACCCCGACTACATTGACGACATCGGGCTCATCCTCACGAACATGGCCTACGCCGTGGTGGGCCAGTTCGCGAACGGCGAGCTCGACATCACCGCCATTCTCCCGACACTTGAGCGGGCCGTCTTCCGCCTCACCACAAACAACGAGCCCGCTGCGGCCGCGGCACAGACGCGACGGACGCGGCCCGACAGGTACCCCACACCGCCCGCACAGCTCGACCGGCAGGACGCGACCGGCCCGGGCAAGTCACAGCGTTGACGATCCTCGAAGCGGTGGCGCACCGGCCGCCAGCTGATGAACATCGAACTACCTTCTCGGCTGACTGATCTGATCGGAGCGGAGATGACCGACCTTCGGCCTGTCCTGCACGTCCCGGCACGTGATGTTCCAGTTCCGACATCGGTGAGCGCCGAGGCGCAGGCGGTCCTCGCGATGCCCCCGATGCAGTCTCCTGGGTACCCGCCATTAGATGATCTTGATGGATGGCGAACACTGATCGCCGATCACGACCGGACGATCGGCGCCACGCTCTCAGCGCGGGCAGCCGACGCGCCGGTCCGGACAGAGGAACTCGACCTCGGCCCGTTCCGTGTCCACGACATCACGCCGATCGACCTGTCGACAGACGACGACCGCGTCTATCTCGACATTCACGGCGGTGCCTTCATCTACGGAGCTGGTGAAGCCTGCCGCGCCATGGCGGTCGGCACCGCCACACGCGCTGGCATCCGCGTCTGGGCCGTCGACTACCGGATGCCTCCCGACCATCCGTTCCCTGCGGCACTCGACGACTGCCTTGCCACCTACCGCGCACTGCTGGAGGAATGCCAACCGGAGCGCATCGTCGTCGGCGGATCGTCGGCGGGTGGTAACCTCGCCGCCGCACTCATCCTGCGAGCGCGGGACGAAGGCCTCCCACTACCTGCCGGCGCGGTGCTGAAAACGCCGGTCGTGGACCTCACCGAGTCCGGTGATTCAATCCAGACGAACCTGGGGCTCGACCCACTCCTCCCGCGAAGGTCGATGCCCGCCTTCCTCCTGTACGCGGCAGGTCATGATCTTAAGAACCCCTATGTATCGCCGTTGTTCGGCGACTTCACCAAGGGGTTTGTGTCAACGATTCTCACGACAGGCACGCGTGACCTGCTCCTGTCGGACTCCGTGCGTATGCACCGGGCGCTTCGCGCAGCCGGCGTCGACGCGCACCTTCACGTCACCGAAGCAGGCGGTCATGGCGGGTTCTTCGGCATGGCCCCCGAGGACGATGCGATTCAGCGGGAGATACGCCAGTTCGTCGACTCCAGCACGGGGTGGAGGTCAAAATTTTGATTGGCGGTCTGTTCCTCCAGGATCGATCAGGACGTGTGCTGTACTGAACGAAATAAGGTGCACCTCACGAATTCCGAGTCGCCGTCGGTCAGTCTCACGGTGTCGGCGTCTGACGGCTGTAATTGCCGACCGGCGAGTTCGCCGGCTACGCCATGAGGAAGATGTCCATGGCACTGGTGAGATGTCCTCGGCGGACTTGGTCAGGTAAGCCGGCCCTGCGGCGCGCAGGGCCGCGAACTGGCCAGCGGATAGCGCGTCGAGAAGGTGGCCGAAGTCGGCTGATCTCAGTGCGGCCGTGAGACAGCACCCGGTCTGGTGCTGGGTCCCTCGAAGGACGACCTCACCCGCTACCGCGACACCAAGGCCCGGAGGAACTACTCCGGCACCAGCCCGACCACCCGCGCCTCCGGGAAGAAGACGGTCATGCAGGCCCGCTATGCGACCAACTACCGCCTCGCTGACCGCCGTGCACCGGGCAGGCCTTCTGGCGGTGATTCTCGGGTGGCGATATCGCCACCCGAGAATCACCGCTTCAACCATGACGGATTGGCGAATCTGTCGGTGGTGAAAGTTACCCCGAATAGATCGCAGGGAGATCGCCCCGCTGCAGGCTAAACTGTCGACAGGACAGATACCGGCACACCGGGTGGGGAATATAGATCGACCAGGTCGCTGTCTGTCAGTTCTGGATCGCGCAGAACTGTATGGAACGGCACTCGTCGTTCGTCAATAGGCCAGCCGCGCGACCCCGGAGCAGTCCATGCTCTACCTGCGGACGAGAGTACGCCGAGGAGAACCTCGAGCGGGTGCTGTTGCCGTGACAGAAGTTGGGAACTGTTGGAGATTTCCAGGACGTAGGCCTCGGCTGGTGCCCAACTCGGGTCGGTGAGACATTCGTACATGGCGTCCCAGTTGCGACCGTAATAACCGGGGAAGTCCCACTTATCACTAAATTCGTCATGCATGTCCGACTCGGTGCTCATATAAATACCGTTGATGCTCGCCAGCCGTACATCACTACCCGGCTGGTCGGCATCTTCGAGAGGCGCGGGTACTTCTCCGCAGAGAATCCAAGGAGGTTGTGGTGAAAGAAGTATGTGAGGTAGCCGGCTATGGGGCACTTTTGCCTGCCTAATCCGCGTGAAGTACTTGTAATGATCGCCAGTATACTAATTGGAAACCAGGCTGCTGGAATGTTGATATAGGTCGGGTCCGGATCTCGGAAGAAGCCTCAGATGATTTCCGGGGTGGCCGGCAGTCGAGCGAATGCCTTCTTGGCGCCGTCGTGTAGTTCGGCGGCGGACTTGTGTGCGCTGTGGTCGTCGACGATGAGGAAAATGGTGCCGTCGATGTCGTGGAGGAGCTGCTTGCAGAATTCGATGAACGTCGCGGACGTGGTCGTACCGTCCAGATGTCGGCTTGGGGCGGCGAAGCGTCGTGCGATGCCGTCGAGGACGGTGCCGAGGCCGGTGGTGAAGGTGGTGCCATCGCGGTCAGGTGCGCGGGCGCGGAGAGCGTGGGCGAGGTGGGGTAAGACGGCGGGGTCGACGGTCCAGGCGGCTGCGGGGTCGAGCTTGAGTGGGGCGACGGCGGCGATGAGCTGTTCGGCGTGGCGGAGCGCGTTTGGTCCGAGGGGGCCGGGGCGGGTGGATGCCTGTGGCGTCCAGGGCCGACAGACGCCGCCCGCGGGGCTGCCCACGGCCAACCTTCGCTCTGTCTACGATCTTTTGTAGTAGATCCTGCCTTGGTGCCGGGTCGCGGACGCTGCCCGGGTGTTCCGATGGGCCTGCTTCGCCACGGTGCCCCCGCGCCGTGGATGCTCACGGCTGACCCGGGTGTCTACTACGTCATGTAGTGGTTTACCGTCTGGTTCGGCAACTGACGTCGGACCGCATGCCGGATCCCGCCCGGTCTCGCTGCTCGTTTCGACACGCGGCCCGGGCGGGGCTCCGCGCTCGGCTGGCGAGCTTTCGAGCATCCTCGTCCACTCTCGCGGGAGGCTGCGTGAATCTCGCAACTGTTCTGGTGACCGGCCTGTTCGCGGGTGGTGTGTCCTGCGCCGCGGTGCAGGGCGGCCTGCTGACCGGCCTGATCACCCGGCAGCGTGCGGCAGCGGCGGGGGCAGCCGAGCCGTCCCGTCCCGCGCCTGGGCGTGGTCGCCATTCGGCCCGCCATGCCGTCCGCCGGGATCGGGCCCGTTCCGGGATCCGGTCGGTGCAGGCCGTACGGGAACCGGACTGGCGTGCTCAGCTCGGTGACGACCTCGCGCCGGTCGGCGGGTTCCTGGCCGGGAAGCTTGTCTCGCACGTCCTGCTCGGGGCGTTGCTGGGCGCCGTGGGCGGCGCGGTGGAGCTTTCGGTCGATGCGCGCACCTGGCTGCAGATCGGCGCCGGCCTGCTGATCATCGTGTTCGGTCTCGCCCAGCTGGGCGTGCCGGGGTTCCGCGGCGTCGTCGTCGAGCCGCCGGCCTCGTGGATGAGGGTCGTCCGCAGGCGTGCCCGTTCCCAGGCGGCGCTGGCACCGGCGCTGCTCGGTCTGGCCACCGTGCTCATTCCGTGCGGCGTGACGCTGTCGGTGGAGGCGCTCGCGCTCGCGTCCGGGTCCGCGCTGGCGGGTGCGGCGACGATGGGGGTGTTCGTGCTCGGCACCGGCCCGTTGTTCGCCGTTCTCGGCTACGCCGCCCGCAGGGCCGCGACCGCGTGGCGCAGCAGGCTGGCCGCGGTCACCGGGCTGGTCGTGCTGGCGATGGGGCTCTACACCCTCAACGGCGGCCTGCAGCTCGCCGGTTCGCCGCTGGCCGCCAACCGGCTCGCCGAGGCCGTCGGGCTCTCCCGGGTGCCGGTCGACACGTCGGCCGCGTCGACGGTGGACGGGCGCCAGACCGTGAAGATCACGGCTGATGCCGACTCCTACAGCCCCGGCAACGTCCAGGTGCAGGCAGGTGTGCCCACGACGCTGGTGGTGCACTCGGACAACGCGCAGGGCTGCATCCGGTCGTTTGTCATCCCGGACCGCGACGTCGAGAAGGTCCTGCCGGTCGAGGGCGACACGACGATCGATCTGGGGGCGCTGAAACCCGGGAAGCTGCGCTACGCGTGCGGCATGGGGATGTTCACCGGGGTCATCACCGTCGTCTGACGAGCAGATTGCCTTCGGCTGTACAAGGAGAACGGAGTACCCGACAGTGCCCGCCACCACACACACGTTCCGCGTCGAAGGAATGCACTGTGCCAGCTGTTCGCTGCTCATCGACGATGCTCTGGAGGACCTACCGGGCGTTCGCAGCACCCGGACCACTCTGAAACAGGGACGCACCACGGTCGAGCTGGACCTGAGCCGGAACAGCCCGCGGGACGTGGTCAGAGTGATCGAAGAACTCGGCTACAGGGCCTCGCCGCTGCCGTGACGGACCGGCCAGAACCTGTCGGGCAGGCTGACCGCCCCGGTCCCGGATCGTCCGCTGCCATGACGTCTACCACCAGGAGGCCGGCATGACTGTGCTGTCCTGCGCGACCGGGTGAGCCGGGCAGTGGACGGTCCACCGACCACGCCGCTCGTTATCCGCCGGGCGGCGTTCCACGAGCCATCCAGGCCCGTTCCCGACTCGCCCCTGTTCCAGGCCGAAGCCGAGGGACGGAGACATGCGGGAGGCCGGCGGAGAGCCGAGACCCGGATCATGGCCGACATCGGGGCGCGCAGAATCGTGGCGGCGTTCGCCTCGCTCGGCGCGGCCGCGACTCATGCCGCTGTCGCGCCGAGCCATTTCACCTCCTGGCCGTTGTCGGGCGTTTTCTTCTTCGCGACCGCGGTCTTCCAGGCGGGCTGGGCCCTCGCCGTGATGCGGAGCGCCGGCCGACGGACGGTGGCGACGGGCCTGCTGGTCAACGCGGGGGTGATCCTGGTGTGGGTCCTCAGCCGGACCGCGGGTTTCCCCGTCGGTCCCCATGCCGGTATGCCCGAACAGGTCGACAGGGTGGACCTCACCGCGGTGGCCTTTCAGACGGCGGTCTGCGTCCTCGCTCTGTGGTCCCTCCGGGCGCGGCACGCGCGTGGGTTCCGTTCCTCGCTCAGCGCGGCTGCCGTGATCGGTGCCGTCGGCGCCGGGGTCACCGGCTTCACCCTGCCCGCGGTCGAACTCGCCGGGTCACACGGTCACGGTGACAGCCACGGCCACGAGATGACAGACGAGTCCGCTCCCCACTCTCACAGTTCGGACGATGATCCCCCGGAGCTCCCACACGACAGCGTGGGTGGGACGACCGGACCGTCGCCCGCGGCAGGCGAAACCCGTGAGCAGGAGCCGCCGTCCCAGCCCGCTCCCAACCACCCCCACCCCCCGGGTACCGCACCTCACGACGACTGAGCATCCCGACGTCCCCGGCTCCACATCCAGCCGCACGCACTGTCTGACCGGGGCGACGGCGGTCGCACCCCGGGCTTCCCGCGAGGTACCCCCATGGGGTACCTTGCTCGACGCAGAATACCCCCCATGGGTATCTCGCGAAGGGATGGTGAGGGCGGCCGTCGGCGTCGCGCCCTGTCGAGTCCTGACGCGATGCCCAGGGCCCCCGAGAGAGGAGCTCCTGATGAGCGAGACCACCTACACCGTGACTGGCATGACCTGCGGGCACTGCGTCGCCTCGGTCACCGAGGAGGTCGGCGACATCCAGGGCGTGACGAACGTGGCGGTGGACCTGAGCTCCGGCGCGGTCACCGTCACCGGCGACCGGCAGGTCGACCCGGCCGAGGTCCGTGCCGCGGTAGAAGAGGCCGGCTACCGGCTCGCCGGGCTGAGGCCGGCGCCCGAAGGAGCTGGTGTGAGGTGAACGCGGCGGTGAAGCTGTCCGCCTTTGGCGCGGCACTCGCCCTGCTCGTCGCAGGGGCTTACGGCGTCGGCATGGCTGTCGGCCCTCCGACCACGGTCGATGCGGGCGTCGACGATGCCTCAGCGGCCACGGCCTCCGAGGCCACGGCCGCTGAGGTCAGGGCCTCCGAGGCCACGGCCGCTGAGGTCAGGGCCGCTGAGGTCAGGGCCGCCGTCCCGGAACAGCCGGGCGGGCTGGCATCCAGCGCGGGCGGCTACACCTTCGCACCCACTGACTCGAGCTTGACCCCTGGGGCCCGCGAGGACTTCACCTTCCGGATCGTCGGGCCGAACGGAGCTCCCGTCACGGCGTTCGATGTCAGGCACGACAAGCGGATGCACCTGATCCTGGTGCGCCGCGACGGCACCGGGTTCCAGCATGTACATCCGGGCATGACGCCCGAGGGGACCTGGTCGGTCCCGCTCAGCGTGCCCGCCGCCGGCTCCTACCGGGCGTTCGCGGACTTCGCTCCCACCGGCGCGGCGGCCACCACGCTGGGTGTCGATCTGGCCGCCCCCGGTCTGTTCGAGCCGGTCATGCACGTGCCGACCCGCACCGCGGCAGTGGACGGGTATGAGGTGACGCTCGCCGGCGACCTCGTCAGCGGGCGGGCCTCGCCGCTCACCCTGACGGTGCGCCGGGACGGGCGGCCGGTGACGGACCTGGAGCCCTATCTCGGCGCCTACGGGCACCTGGTCGCGCTGCGCGAGGGCGACCTGGCCTACCTGCACGTACATCCCGACGGCGGACCCGGTGAGGGGCCGGCAGGCCCGGACGTCCCGTTCGTCGCCGAGGTGCCCAGCGCGGGCGGCTACCGGCTGTTCCTGGACTTCCAGCACGACGGGGTCGTCCGTACCGTCGAGTTCACCGTGCCCACCGTGCCCACCGTGCCCACCGAGCAGGCCGAGCCCACCGAACCGGCCGCCCGGGACGTCACCGTCACCCCGCCGCCGGCCGGCCATGACGGCGCCGGCCACAGCCACTGACCGGGAGAGGAAGGCTGGCATGAGTGTCACGACGACGAACACGTCCGGCGTTGCGGTCACCGAGATCGAGCTTGCGATCGGCGGGATGACCTGCGCGTCCTGCGCGAACCGGGTCGAGCGCAGACTCAACAGGATCGATGGTGTCACCGCCACGGTCAACTACGCCACAGAGAAGGCCCGGGTGAACGCCCCGGGCGGCGTCGATCCGGCCGTGCTGGTGGCCCAGGTCGAGGCGGCCGGCTACACCGCCGAACTGCCCCGGCCGCAGACGGCGGAGCCGGCGGCCGGCGTCCCCGACGCCGAGCCGGACCCGACCCGCCCGCTGCGCCGGCGTCTGGTCGCCAGCGCCGTGCTGGCGGTTCCGGTGATCGCGATGGCGATGGTCCCGGCGCTGCAGTTCACGAACTGGCAGTGGTTCTCGCTGGCTCTGGCGGGCCCCGTCGTGACCTGGGCCGCGTGGCCGTTCCACCGGGCAGCCTGGACCAATCTTCGACACGGCGCGGCGACGATGGACACCCTGATCTCGATCGGTGTCGGCGCCGCGTTCCTGTGGTCGCTGTACGCGCTGCAGTTCGGCACCGCAGGGATGCCGGGGATGGTGCACCCGTTCGAGCTGACCATCGCCCGCGGGGACGGGCTGGGCAACATCTACCTGGAGGTCGCCGCCGGAGTCACCACGTTCATCCTCGCCGGCCGCTACTTCGAGGCGCGTGCGAAGCGGCGGGCCGGCGCGGCGCTGCAGGCGCTGCTCGAACTCGGTGCCAAGGACGCCGCGGTCCTGCGCGACGGTACCGAGGTGCGGATCCCGATCGACCAGCTGGCCGTCGGCGACCGGTTCGTCGTCCGGCCCGGCGAACGAATCGCCACCGACGGCACGGTCGAAGAAGGCTCCTCGGCCGTCGACGCCTCGATGCTGACCGGCGAGTCCGTCCCGGTCGAGGTGGCACCGGGCGACGCGGTGACCGGCTCGACGGTGAACGCCGGCGGGCGGCTGGTCGTGCGCGCCATCCGGGTCGGCGCCGACACACAGCTGGCCCAGATGGCGAAGCTCGTCGAGGACGCCCAGAACGGCAAGGCCGCCGCGCAGCGGCTCGCCGACCGGATCTCCGGTGTGTTCGTGCCGGTCGTCATCGCCCTGGCCGCGGCCACCCTGGCCTTCTGGCTCGGGGCGGGGGCGGGCGCGGCGGCGGCGTTCACCGCCGCGGTCGCCGTCCTCATCATCGCCTGCCCGTGCGCGCTCGGGCTGGCCACGCCGACGGCGCTGCTGGTCGGCACGGGGCGGGGCGCGCAGCTCGGCATCCTGATCAAGGGCCCCGAGATACTCGAATCCACCCGCCGGGTCGACACGATCGTGCTCGACAAGACCGGCACGGTCACGACCGGCCGCATGAGCCTTGTCGAGATCCACACCGCCGCCGACGTGGACGAGACCGAGGCGCTGCGGCTGGCCGGCGCGTTGGAGAACGCCTCCGAGCACCCCATCGCGGCCGCGATCGTGCGGGCGGCCCGCGACCAGGTCGGCGACCTGCCTGATGTCGACCAGTTCAGCAACGTCGAAGGACTCGGCGTCCACGGCGTCGTCGACGGGCGTGCCGTACTCGTCGGGCGTTCGGCGTTCCTGGCGGACTGGAGCCTGCCGCTGCCGCCGGACCTCGTCGCGGCCAGGGACGCCGCCGAGGCGGGTGGCCGGACCGCCGTCGGCGTCGCCTGGGACGGCGAGGCCCGCGCCGTGCTCGTCGTCGCGGACGTCGTGAAACCGACCTCGGCGCAGGCCGTCGCCCAGCTACGTGGGCTGGGGCTGACCCCGGTACTGCTCACCGGCGACAACACGGCCGCCGCCCGCGCTGTCGCGGCGGAGGTCGGCATCGACGTCGGCCCCGACACCGTCATCGCGGAGGTGTTGCCAGCGGGCAAGGTCGACGTGGTCAGGCGCCTGCAGTCCGAGGGCAAGGTCGTCGCGATGGTGGGCGACGGGGTCAACGACGCCCCCGCGCTCGCGCAGGCCGACCTCGGTCTGGCCATGGGTACCGGCACCGACGTCGCGATCGAAGCCAGCGACCTCACTCTGGTACGCGGCGACCTGCGGGCCGCGGTCGACGCGATCCGGCTGTCCCGCAGGACCCTGGCGACGATCAAAGGAAACCTGTTCTGGGCGTTCGCCTACAACCTCGCGGCGCTGCCCCTGGCCGCGGCTGGCCTGCTGAATCCCATGATCGCGGGTGCGTCGATGGCGTTCAGCTCCGTGTTCGTCGTCGCCAACAGCCTGCGGCTGCGACGGTTCGCCGCACAGGGCGACACGAGAGGCATCTGATCGAGTTGGATGCCCCGGCGCTGGCGGCGAGTCGGTCCCCGTCCCACGGAGAAGGCGGTCATGCGCAGTGGTCCGTCAGGTCGCTCAACGCCGGGATGGTCGTCACCAGCAGGGGGAGAGCCAGCAGCAGGCCGACGAGCAGCACGCGGCCCAGGACCGTGGAGCGAGACAGCGGCGGACGGTCGGCCATGAGACGGATCACCCGCTGGTGTACCGCGGTGTTCGCCATCCCCAGCAGAGGACTGGGAGGAGCGGCGAGCCGCAGCACGGCCTGGGCGACCACGCGTGGGGTGCTGCGGCGCGCCGCGCTGTCGTCGGCGGCGAGTTCGACGAGTCGGCGTAGTTCCTCGTGGCCGACGGCGAACAGCGGCACAGTCGGGAACGCGCGGGCGAGCACGGCTGCCGCCGTGAGGATCAGATGGTGCCTGCCCGTCAGATGAGCGCGTTCGTGGGCGATCACGGCGTCGAGTTCCGCGGGCTGGAGGACACGCAGCGCCCCGCGGGTGACCACGACGGTGCCTCCCTTGCCGGGCAGGCAGAACGCCCCGCGTCTCGTGTGATCCAGGACGTAGATCCCCAGCCGGGGATGGAACCGTCCCAGAAGCCGGACGTCGTGCCGGTGCCGGGCCTGGTCCGCCCACCGGGCATGCGTGACCGCGACACCGACCTGCACGAGCCGGAGCAGCCCCAGCCCGACCAGGCCCAGCCCGACCAGCCGCGGCGCTGTCCACGGCGGAAGGACGGGGAAGGCGTGCTCGGTCCACCCGCACCACTGCACGAGCAGCACCACGATGTCGCCGATCGCGTGCAGGGGCACGACGAGCAGCGCACCGGTCAGCACCGCCATGGACACGACCGACACCGTTCCCGCCAACCAGGTGGCGACCGCGAGCCGCGGGGTGCGCGACGTCCACGACATGCCACGAAGACAACGCGGAAGGCCCCACGCGACAGCAACCATGTAAAGGATCAGAATCCCGAAAATCATCGTCGCGCAGGGCCCTCGCCGTCATCGCCACGGTTGCCGGCATGCCAGCGCACCGCCTCCCGCAACGTCTCGTACTCGCCGGGATCCATCGCCTCCACGAAGTGGAGCAGCGCCAGACCACGATCGTCAGCCTCCGCGAGCACGGAGCGCATCATCCGTGCCGTGTGCGCGCTGCGGCTCAGGACGGGCTGGTAGTGGTAGGACCGGCCGGAGCGCTCCCGGGTCAGCCAGCCCTTGCGGTACAGCCGGTCCATGACGGTCATGACCGTGGTGTAGGCCAGCACGCGGGTCGGACTGAGCAGTTCCCGGACGTCGCGGACCGCCACCGGACCTCGCGCGGACCACACCCGATCCATGATCGCGGCTTCCAGGTCAGTCAACTGCTCCACACGTTTCCCTTCGACACACTCGCCCGTATGCCATCACAGCTCTCGCTGACGCGGGCGCGGTCCTACCCGGGGCGGGCCGACCAGGCGGCTGCCGGAGACGAATGTGTACCGAGATGGCCTGTGTGTACCGAGATGGCCTGCCGGTTGGCCGGACGCGCTGGGGCGAACGTCCCCTGCGCTCCCACGGCGGAGGGCGCACGCTTTGAGGGGCAGGGGCAGGGGCGCGGTGCGGGTCTTACCGCATTGCTGTCACCCCGCCGCTCCGGGAGGTAACTGCGTGATGATGTACTGGAATGATCATGATATCAGTGGTTGGGGCTGGTTCGCCATGTCCATGGGCATGCTGCTGTTCTGGGCTGTTCTCATCACCGGGGCGGTGCTGCTCGTGCGGGCCCTGATCCGCTCCGACGAACGGAGACGTCCTGCAACGCGCTCGTCCAGCGAGCCCGGAGCCGCTCACGGACCAGTCGTACCCTCACCCGAGGAGGTTCTGGCTGGCCGCTTCGCCCGCGGCGAGATCGACGAACAGGAGTACCGCGCCCGCCTGGCGACCCTCCGAGACACCGCCCGCCTCGTCAAACACTGACCGCAGGGCACGCCGGAGCACCGCCTCGAAAACATGGTGCTCGGCCACGTGGAACCGCCATGGCCATGGCCACGGCCACACACGAAGCCGCCCACACACGAAGCCGCAGAGCCGTGGCTGGGCCTACTACCGGGCCGTTCCCGCGCCGTAGCTCACAGGTCCCTCTTCGGTGTCGTTTTCCGACACCGAAGAGGGCACGGTGTGGCTAGAGGGCGCCGCGGTTCCACGGGCCGGTGATCGCGGCCGTGAAGCCGCTGCCCACCTCGACGCCACCGAACACGTTCACGAACAGGGTCCTGCCGTCGGGGGCGAAGCAGGCGCCCGCGAACTCCGCGCTGCTGAAGTGGTTGACCGCGAACTCGAAGGTCTTCCCGGCCCGGGTCAGGCCGATCAGCCGGTTCACGTCTTCCACGCCGGGCGCCAGCGGGTGCAGGTCCCCGTCGTCGGAGGCGTCGTCCTCGCAGAGCAGCAGGCTGCCCTTCGGGCTGATCGTGATGTTGTCCGGGGAGTCGAGGACGGAGCCGCCGGGGGACTCGAACACCAGACGCAGGCGCCCCCCGTCGGTGTGCCGGCGTCCGCCGCGGGTGCCCTGCCCCTTGCCGGGCTCGTACTCCCAGATCTGGCCGAAGCCCTCGGCGTACCCGTCGGAGTTCACGTCACCGTTCTTGACGTCACCACCGCTGGTCGAGGAGAAGAAGATCGTGCTCTTCGCCGCCCAGATGCCCTCGAGGCGGTTGAACTTCGCGCCGCCCCCGGCCCAGCCCTGCGCGAACACGCTCGTCGCCCCGGGCTTGTCCGCCTCGACGATGGTGTCGGGGTCCGGGTCGTCGATGTCGACCCATTCGACGGGCAGCCAGGCGGAGGCCTTCTGCCCCTGCCGGAGGTCGACCTGCGCGCGGCCCTTGATCGCGAGGATCTGGAGCAGACCGCCTTTCTCCAGCTTGTTCGGGTCCTTCGGGAGGAAGCGGTAGAAGCCGGAGCCGCGGCCGGAACCGGCGTCCTCCGTCAGGTAGACGAAGCCGGTCCGGTCGTCGACGGCGACCGCCTCGTGGGCGAACCGGCCGAGGGCGGTCAGCGGCACCGCGGGCACGGTCTTCCCCGCGTCGGCGGGGACGAGGTAGGCGTAACCGTGCTTCTTGTCGTAGCCGTTGGCCGGCCCGGCGATCGTCTCCTCGCAGGTGATCCAGCCCCGTCCGCGGTAGGCGATGCCGCCCGCGCAGTTGACGATGGTGCCGTTGAGTCCGATGTAGTCGTTGACGAGGGTGCGGGTCCTGGGGTCGTAGTCGAGGACCGTGACACCGCCGAACGCCTTCGGGTCGTACTTGGTGGCCGCCGGGCCGGCGACCGAGCCGCTACCGGCCGGCTGGCGGTCCTCCTGGTTGCGGATCAGGCGGACCCTGCCGCCGCGCAGCGCGAAGGCGGCCATCCCGTCATGGCTGGTCCCGTTGAGAGTCCCAGGGTCGCTGACCAGAGGGGTGCCGGTCTTGCCGAACACCACGTAGCTGAACCCGGCGGGCAGCGCCAGGTACGGCTGGCCGGTCGGCTCGTTGGCTGGCACCAGGGGAGACAGCGGGCCGTATCCACCCGCCTGGTCGCTGCCGCCCCGAGCCGGCGACGCTGCCAGCGCGGCGTTGTCCAGTGCCGGCAGCAGCGCCGAGGCCACGACCGCGCCGCCTGCCACGGCCGCTCCGCGTCCCAGCAGAGTCCGCCTGTCCATCGAAGTCACATCCACATCCCTCGTCAGCCCTGCATGACGGTGACCGTCAGCCCCCGGCTGTGAAGGAGGTATGTCGCCGGAAGCTGGACGGCCACCGCGGCCGACCCTCCCAGTCCTTCTGGTACCGCCGCAGGTGGGAACAGGTGGCATCGATATGAAGGATTCGTTAATAGATCGCGGTCGATGCTTCCCCCGGGAGCCCGCCAGCTGGGGAAACGGTCTGCGCGTCGGACGGAACCGTGGTGGCACGTCGGGTCGGGCGGGGCCGTCCGCTCGGGCCTCGTCGGCGGGCACAGGTGTGGGCCGCCTGGCAGCATTTCGATCGAGATCTTCGCGCCTCCGGCCGCTGGACTCATGAGATGATCTGTGTCGAGGCGGCATGCCTGCTGGAACAGCGGCCACAACGGCCATACCGGCATGTCGTGATCGACGAGGCACAGGACCTCAGCCCGGTGCAGTGGCGCTTCCTGCGGGCGGCGGTCGCGCCAGGCACGGACGACATCTTCGTCGCTGGCGATGCCAGCCAGCGCATTCACCACAACCGCGTGAGCCTGCGGGAACTCGGCATACCGGTGGTCGTGGTCGGCACCATGCGCCGGATGAAGGGGCTGGAGTTCCGGTGCCTGGCGGTTCTTGGCGTCGGCGAGCGTCAGGTTCCCGCCTCGAGCGCGGTAACGCCAGCTGGGGAGGACGAAATCGCGCACGCCCAGGACGTCCAGCGAGAGCGCTGTCTGCTCTTCGTGGCGTGTACCCGGGCGCGGGAGGAGTTGTCGGTCTCCTGGCATGGCCCCCAGAGCCCGTTCCTCGCCCCGTTCGATCCGGCGATCCGCCCCGCGTGATCCGCCCGCGACGGTCGTTCCCGGGTCGCGTGCTACCGGGGCGCGCCTGCGACAGCGGCCGAGAAGGCCAGGGCCGTCCGCGTGCTGGCTCGGCGCGGTCGCCCGGGCCAACGGGCTGGTTCTCCGTAAACGGACTGGTCCTGGCGCCTGTGCCGGACTAGAAACGAGCGATGACCTTGCCGTCGGAGGAGTCGCCGTCCGAGGAGTTGCTACCGGGCACCCGCCGTGCGTTGCTGCACCGGCTGGCGGTCGGGCAGGCGGAGGGGCGCACGCCCTCGCTGGTCGGCGCGGTCGTGCGCGGCGGCCGGCTGGTCTGGGCCGACGGTCGGAGCATGATCGACGGGCACAGCCCGGACGCCGACGTCCAGTACCGGATCGGCTCGATCACGAAGACCTTTGTCGCGGTGCAGGTCATGCGCCTGCGTGACGAGGGCGTACTGGACCTGGCCGATCCGCTGGACCGTCACCTGCCCGGCACCGCGGCGGGGCCGGGGGCCGGGGCCGGGGCAGGGGCCCTGACGATCGCCCAGCTGCTCGGCCACACCTCGGGCCTCGCGTCCGAGCCGCCCGGTCCCTGGTGGGAACGCACGCCTGGAACGCTGCGGCCACTGCTCGACGACGTGCTCCACGAGCCGGCGGTACGCCATCCGGCGGGCCGCCGCTTCCACTACTCGAACCCCGGGTTCGCGCTGCTCGGAGCGCTGGTCAGCCGGCTGCGCGGACAACCGTGGGGCGACGCGCTGCACGAGGAGGTGCTGGCGCCGCTCGGCCTGACCCGGACCACGCTCTCCCCACAGGCACCGCACGCCGGCGGCTTCGGGGTGCATCCCTGGGCGGATGTGATGGTGCCCGAGCCGTTGGAGGACACCGGTGTGATGGCGCCGGCGGGTCAGCTCTGGTCGACCGCCGCCGACCTGTCCCGCTGGGCCGCGTTCCTGGCGCAGGGCGACAAGGCCGTTCTGAGCGCCGACACCCTCGCCGAGATGCGCCAGCCCGCCTCCGGCCCGGACGAGGCAGACGGCTGGACCACCTCTTACGGGCTCGGCCTGCAACTACGACGGCAGGACGGCCGACTGCTGTACGGCCACCTCGGCTCGATGCCGGGGTTCCTGGCCGCCGTTCTGGTGAGTCAGCGCGACGACGTCGCCGCCGTCGTCCTGGCGAACGTGACCGCTGGGCCGGCGGTGGCGCTGATCGCCGCCGACCTGATCCGCATCGTCGGCGAGCACGAGCCACGCATCCCGGACCCGTGGCGCCCGCTGCCGGCCGTCGATCCAGCGCTTCTGGCGCTCACCGGCCTGTGGCACTGGGGCCCGTCGCCACACCTGCTACATCTGCGCGCCGACCGTGGGCTGGAGCTCATCCCGCAGAGCCAGACGGGCCGTGGCGCCCGTTTCCGTGCTGAGGCGGACGGCACCTGGACCGGGCTGGACGGGTACTACGCGGGTGAGACACTGCGCGTCGTCCGCGCACCGGACGGCGCGGTCAGCCACCTGGACATCGGCACCTTCGTGTTCTCCCGCACGCCCTACGGCCCGGACGCGGACATCCCCGGCGGCCTCGACCCGGGCGGCTGGCGGACATACTGACCCGCGTTCCAGGAGCACGGTCCGAGCGTCCGTGCCAGACCGCGGCCGCCAGGCGCACGCGCGGCTCCCACGGTTCCAGGAATGCGGATCAGCGGGCAACGGTGGCTTCGGCCAGTTCGATGACGCCGTGGATGTAGAGGACGACCGCGGCGGTGCTGGCCCAGCACAGCATCGTCGCGACCGCCAGCAGGACACCCGCCCGGGTCTGGCGGAGCGGCGGATCGAGCAGGTCATGCACCCGGTCGACGACATGATCGTGGGCGGCACCGAGACCGTGGGGATGATCGTGGGCGGCGCCGGGGCGGTGGGGCGGTGCCGCGGGCCGGCCGAGCGCGGCCCGGCCCAGCGCGTGGGCCACCGTGGACGGGTCACCGACCGCGCGGACCGCGGCGGCATCCGCCCACCGCTCGATCGCATGGTCGACGGCGGGGGCGATCAGTGCCGTCAGGGGGTTGGCCGCGGCGGCGAGGCGGGTCAGCTGGACGTAGCGGTGGTGGTGGTGACGCAGGTGGGCCTGCTCGTGTGCGAGCAGCGCCAGACGCTGCGGCCCGGTCAGCAGGCGCAGCATGCCGGTGGAGACGACGACGCGTCGGTTGCGGCCAGGAACGGCGTAGGCGTGCGCGGCGGTGTCGTCGACGATCGCCAGTCCGCCCACCGCGGGCAACGCCGCGGCCGCGGCCGTGGTCCGGCGCGCGCCCACCACGACCCGGATGAGGTGGACGCCGGTCCGGCCGAGCAGGATGACCGCCAGCGCCCCTGTGGCCAGGCCGGCCGCGTGGGGAATCGGCAGCGTCGCGCGCAGGATCGGGGTCGACCAGTCGTGCGGGTGCGCCGCGGGAAAAAGATCAACCGTGCCGAGGTACGCGGACAGCGACAGCATCGTCTCGACGGCCACCGACACCGTCACCGCGAATGTGGTGAGGAGCACGGTCGCCGCCGCCGGCGGGAGATACCGGGCCGCGCCCGCCGCGGCCCTGCTCCCGGCGAGGCCGACGACAGCCGGAAACAGGGCCAGGGCGAGCAGGAACACCGGAGTGAGCGTCGTCATCTCGGTCTCCGGTTCCGGGTGTCCGGTCCCGGCGGCTTCTCGTCGGGCTCGGGGTGTCGGGCGAGCAGGTCCCGCAGGATCTGTTCGGAGTCCTCGTCCAGGCTGTCGACGAACCGGGACAGCACCGTAGCGCGATCGACGCCGGCGTCGAGCAGCTTCTGCATCTGGCGCGCGGTGAGCCCGGCCTGGGTTTCGGGCAGGCTGCCGACCAGCTGGTAGGCGTAGGCGCGGCCGCGGGGGGTGCGGGTCAGGGCCTGTTTGGCGTACAGACGTGTCAGAGTCGTCAGGATAGTCGTGTAGGCCAGGTCATCGCCCAGTTCGGCCTGGACCTGCGCCGCGGTCAACGGCCCGTCGGCCGCGGCGAGGCAGGCGACGACCTCGCTCTCCAGGCCCCCGCTCGGGCGGGGGCGGGCTCGACCGGCCACGGTGCCTCCCGTCGCTCGTTGCCTGGCGGCGCATCGCCGTGTTGCGCCGCCCAGCGATTGTGACATCACGCAGAGCGGACAATCTGTCCGCCGCACGCCCGTTGCCCCAGCTCAGCCCGATGTCGGGCGGAAAGTTGGCTTGCGTTTTCGGTAACTATTAGGTATGCCTAACCTTCAACAACTATCGCCGGATAGTTGTTGATCTGGAGGATCAAGTGTCGTGTTCGCCAACTACCTGATCGGCCTGCGTGAAGGCCTCGAGGCCGCGCTGGTCGTGAGCATCCTGATCGCCTACCTGGTCAAGGTTGGCCGACGGGACCGGCTGGTGGTCGTCGCCGGTGGGGTGGCCCTGGCGGTCGCTGTCAGCGTCACGTTCGGGGCGCTGCTGACGTACACGTCGACGAGCCTGCTCGCGGACTTCAGGAGCCAGGAGATCTTCGGCGGCACGATGTCCGCGATCGCGGTGGTGTTCGTCACCGGGATGGTCTTCTGGATGCGTCGCACCGCCCGCAGTATGCGCGCGGAGCTGGACGGACGGCTCTCCTCGGCACTGGAGCTGGGCACCTTCGCCGTCGTCCTCACGGCCTTCCTCTCGGTGGCCCGCGAGGGCCTGGAGACCGCGTTGTTCTTCTGGTCGGCGGTGCAGGCCGCGGGAAGCACGACGGAGCCGGTGATCGGTTTCTCGCTGGGCATCGCGACCGCGGTGGTGCTCGCCTGGCTGCTGTACCGGCGGTCGGTCCGGCTGAACCTCGCCCGGTTCTTCACCTGGACGGGCGCCGGCCTGATCGTGATCGCGGCCGGGGTGCTGGCCTACGCGATCCACGACCTGCAGGAGGGCGGCGTCATCGGCGGGCTGAACACCCTTGCCTTCGACGTCAGCGAGCAGATCTCACCAGGGTCGTGGTACGGGTCCCTGCTCAAGGGCGTCTTCAACTTCACCCCGCAGACCACCGTCGCCCAGGCGATCGCCTGGGCCGCCTACATCGTCCCGGTCATGACCTTGTTTTTCCTCGGTCATCGGATCCGGTCCGGCCAGCCGAGCCAGCCGAGCCAGCCGAGCCAGCCGAGCGAGCCGAGCCAGCCGAGCGAGCCGAGTGGGCCGCCGCCCGTCCCGTCGGGATCTACCAGCTGACGGCTGCTGACGGCCACCGCGGCGGCGGGTGCCGCCACTTACGGCTGATCCATCTGTCGCATCGCCAGAAACCTTGAGGAGAACCGGTGAAATCGCCTGTCGGCCGCGTCATGCGCCTGGCCTGTCCTGTCGTCGTGGCCGCTACCCTGGCCGCGGCCTGCTCGTCGGACAACTCGACTGACGCCGGCTCGTCCGGCGCCGGCGGGGGACCGATCGCGGTGAACGCGGGTGACAAGGACTGCAAGGTGGCCAGCGCGGAACTGCCCGCGGGCCGGCACACCTTCGAGGTCACCAACACCGCGTCGCAGGTCACCGAGGTTTACGTCTACGCCGACGGCGACCGGATCATGGGCGAGGTCGAGAACGTCGGCCCGTCGACGAAGCGGAACCTGATCGTCGATCTGCCGGCCGGCAGGTACCAGGTGGCGTGCAAGCCCGGCATGGTGGGCGACGGCATCCGCACCGCGCTCACGGTTACCGGCGAGGCCGCGCCGCCGCAGACGCTCGACCAGAACCTGCAGACCGCGGTCACCTCGTACAAGACGTACGTCGGGTCCGAGACCCAGGCGCTGGTCGACACCACCGCGGGGTTCGTCGAGGCGATCAACTCGGGTGACCTGGCCAAGGCCAAAGAGGCCTACCCGAACGTCCGACTGCACTATGAGCGCATCGAGCCGATCGCGGAGTCCTTCGGCGACCTCGACCCGCTCATCGACATGCGCATCGACGACGCCACGCCCGACACCCCGTTCGTCGGCTTCCACGCGATCGAGCAGAAGCTGTTCGAGGGGAACACCCTGGACGGAACCCAGCCGCTCGCCACGGCACTGACCACGAACGTCGGCAAGCTCAACGAGCTGATCAAGACCGTGGAGCTCACGCCGCTGGTCATGGCCAACGGGGCGAAGTCGTTGCTCGACGAGGTCGCCGCGTCGAAGGTCACCGGTGAGGAGGAGCGCTACTCCCGCATCGACCTGGTCGACTTCGCCGGCAACGTCGACGGCGCCAAGTACGTCTACAGCGCGCTGCGCCCGGCCCTGCAGGAGAAGGACCCGGAGCTGGTGGCGACGCTCGACAAGCGCTTCCCCGTGCTGGTCAGCCTGCTCGACAAGCACCTGGCCAAGCCGGGGGACAGCGGCTACATCCCCGGCAGCCCGTACATCTCCTACGACAGCCTCACCCAGGACGAGGTCAAGGCCCTCGCCGTCGAGGTCGACGCCATCTCCGAGCCCATCGGACAGATCGCCGGAGTCGTGACCAGCAAGTGAGCCGACTGCCTGATCCCAGCGGCCCGGACGCCGTCGCCACCGAGGACCCCACCACCGCCGTCACCGCCGTCACCGCCAGCGGCGCCGGCGCCGCTGGCGACGCCGACGCCGATGGCCCGCGCAGCGGCCGCGGGAGCCAGCCGGCGCCCGCGGCACGCGGTTTCAGTCGTCGCCGCATGGTCGCGTTCCTCGGTGGCGCCGCGGCTGTCGGCGCGGGCGGCACCGCCGCCGGCTTCGTCGCCTCCAACTCGGAGGAGGAGTCGCCGGGGTCGGGCCAGAGGGTTCCGTTCTTCGGTTCGAACCAGGCCGGAATCGTCACCCCGGTACAGGACAGGCTGCACTTCGCCGCCTTCGACCTCAGCCCGGCGGCCACCCGCGACGACCTGATCGCGCTGCTCACCGCCTGGACCAACGCGGCGTCCAGGATGACCGCCGGGCTGGACGTCGGCACCGGCGCTGTCACCGGTGCGCCCGGCTCCCCGCCGGACGACACCGGTGAGGCGCTGGGGCTGTCGCCCGCCCGGCTGACCCTCACACTCGGCTTCGGCACCAGCCTGTTCACCGATGCCAACGGCAAGGACCGTTTCGGGATCGCCGCTTCGCGACCGGCGCAGCTCGCCGACCTGCCTGCCTTCCCCGGCGACGCCCTCGACCCAGCCTCCAGCGACGGCGACCTGTGCGTGCAGGCCTGTGCCGACGACCCGCAGGTGGCCGTGCACGCCATCCGCAACCTGGCCCGTCTCGCCCGGGGCACCGCCTCGGTGCGCTATTCCCAGCTCGGGTTCGGCCGCACCAGCTCCACCTCGACCGACCAGATCACCCCGCGCAACATGATGGGCTTCAAGGACGGCACCGCCAACATCAGGGCCGAGGACACGCCCACCATGAACACCCACGTCTGGGTCCAGCCCGGCGACGCGCCGGACTGGATGACCGGCGGCAGCTATCTCGTCAGCCGCCGCATCCGCATGCTCATCGAGCCCTGGGACAGCACCCCGCTCACCGAGCAGGAACGGGTCATCGGCCGCACCAAGGGAAGCGGAGCTCCGCTCGGCCAACAGGACGAGTTCGACCCGTTGGACTTCGCGGCGAAGGACTCCGCCGGAGAGCTGGTCGTCGACACCAAGGCCCACGTACGGCTCGCCCACCCGACCCAGAACAACGGCGCCGTGATCCTGCGCCGTGGCTACTCCTTCACCAACGGCACCGACAACCTCGGCCGCCTCGACGCCGGGCTGTTCTTCATCGCCTACCAGCGGGACCCGCGGACCCAGTTCGTCACAATTCAGAAATCACTGGCCGGCAGGTCCAACGACGCGCTCAACGAATACATCCAGCACGTCGGCAGCGGCCTGTACGCCTGCCCGCCGGGCGTCCAGCCAGGACAGTACTGGGGCCAGAAGCTCTTCGCCTGACAACACGGTCGACTCGGCCGGCCTGTCCGTCGCGCACCGCCGTCGTTCTCGATGACCGCTTCTGGGCCGACCGCCGGGATCCGGGCCCGTCTCCACGGCCATCTCCTCTCGCTGCTCGCCGGGTGTCAGGCTTTGCGGGCGATGGCCCCGTATCCGCCGACCTCGGCGTCGGTCAGGCCGGTTGGCGTGTCGTCGTCGGGGCGCCAGCGGTGCAGGAGCTGCACCCCGGGGTCGACGAGGTCCAGACCGTCGAAGAAGCGGACGACCTCGGAGTGGGTACGTGGCCGGGCGGGGATTCCCTGCTTCCGGTAGATCTCGGCGAGCCGTTCCACCTCCTGCGGGGCGAAGTCGGGTGTGACGTGGGTGAGCGTCAGGGTGCTGCCGGCGGGAAGGGCGTCCATGAGGGTGCCGACGATGCCGTAGGGGTCGTCGGAATCCGGAATGAAGTGGAAGATCGCGACGAGGGACAGCGCGACCGGTTGTGTCAGGTCGAGGGTGTCAAGCAGTTCCGGTGCGCGCAGGATCCGGGCCGGGTCGCGGATGTCGGCGTCGAGGTAGGCGGTGCGCCCCTGTGGGCTGCTGGTCAGCAGGGCGCGGGCGTGGGTGAGCACGATCGGGTCGTTGTCCGCGTACACCACTCTTGCCTCGGGGGTGATCCCCTGCGCGACCTCGTGGAGGTTCGGGCTGGTGGGAATGCCGGTGCCGATGTCCAGGAACTGGCGTATTCCGAGCTCACCGGCAAGGTGGCGGGTGGCCCGGATGAGGAACGCCCGGTTCTGGCGCGCGGTCACCTGCAGTCCGGGGAAGGCATGGAGAGCCTGGTCCGCGGCGGCCCGGTCGGCGGGGAAATTGTCTTTCCCACCGAGGTAGTAGTCGTACATGCGGGCGGAATGCGGAAGGTCGGTCCGAAGATCAACGGTCGGGATCTCGTCCATCAACTTCCGCCAGCGCCCCTTACCGGGAGTGTTGTTCGTCATGCCTGATCTCCCGTGCCACCGTCATGATCAAGGATCGGATGATCCGGTTCCCGGATCATCTCAAAGATGGGCCCGTGGGATCGAAAGGCCATGCCTGTTGCTGATCTATAGCTTTTCGGGGGGACGGTAAGTCGAAGCCAGATGTTCCCGACCACTGTCACTCCGCCGTCACTCCGCCGTCGGTCCGCGCAGGTCCACCCGCTGCCCGGCTTTCCGGCGCAGCGGGTGGACGTCACGTTGGTCTGATGCCTGTCACGCCGGTTGGGTGGGGCTCCCGTCCGTCCGTTGGCGGCGCCGGCCGCGAACCAGCCCGGCGGTCGCGTCGAGGGCGAGGAAGGCCAGGAGAGTCACTCCGAGCACGGGCAGCGCCCAGCCGACCGCGGCGGTGACCAGGACCAGGGCGACCAGCGCGGGCCTGGGTACCCGCCGCCAGGTGCCCCGGGTGGGGGCCGGGCCGACGATGCCTGCATGGTCCGCTCGGGTGGGACGGCGCTGCCACCACATCCGGTAGCCCCAGACGATCACGCAGACCAGGCCGCCCGCGAGGCTGGCCAGCAGGATCTGGTTGGCCACCCCGAACAGCTCGCCCATGTGCGCGGCGATGCCGATCTTGGTGAGCTGCGCGAGCAGCGGCCAGCTCTCCCAGCGCACCTCGTTGACCACCCTGGCGTCAGCCGGGTCGACCGCCACCTGGTCGAGTCGTACCGGCCAGCGCCGGTCGGTCTGGGCCACAGTCCACGCCGTGCCGGCCTCGGGCGGTGGTGTGATCTCAACGGGTCCGTCGAGGCCCGCCCCGCGCGCGGCGGCGATGATCCGGTCCACCTTGTCCACACCTGCCGCGTCCGAGGAACTGGTCTCGGTGGCACCGGCGATGGTGTGGCCCTCGTGTTCTCCACCGATCCCGCTGCTCCCACCGATCCCACGGTTGCCGCCCGCGGGGGCAGCCTGGGGCAGGGCGGTGTCGAGATCGGGGGTGTGACTGTCGGCGGCGTCCAGGGCGGAGGAGAAGTGCGCCCCGGCGTAGCGAGACCAGGTCAGACCGGTTGCGGACAGGAACAGCAGGCCGATGAGCAGCCAGACGCCGAGGCTCCCATGCCAGGCCATCGTGCGTCGTCGCCCGCGGGCGGTGAGGTCGGGCAACAGGACCCGGCGCACCCGGCGGGCCCGCCGGCGCCGGCCCAGCCACAGCACCAGGCCACCGAGGGCGATGATCCACAGCCAGCTCGCCGCGACCTCCGAGTAATGCCGGCCGAACGCGCCGAGATGCAGGTTGCGGTGCAGGTCGTCCAGCCAGGTGGTGAGCGGCGTGCTGCCCCACCAGGTGGTCAGCTCGCCCTGGACCCGGCTCGTGTACGGGTCGACGTAGACGGTGCGCTGCCTGTCGCCCAGGTCGGGGACGTTCAGGACCACCCGGGTGGTCCGGTCGGGCGCGTCTCCGGTGAGCACCGAGCTGAAGGTGCCTTCGGGATGGGCGTCGAGCGCGGCGTTGATCTGCTCGGCGAGGGGCCGCGGCGCCGGGCCGGCCTGGTCGACGTAGAGCTCGTCCGCGTAGACCAGCCGGTCGAGCTGCGGGGTGATCGTGTACGCGAGACCGGTGAGCGCGGCGACCACCAGGAACGGCGCGACCAGCACCCCGGCGTAGAAGTGCAGCCGCAGCAGCAGCCGCCGCCCTCCACCGGACGTCGACACGGGCGGGTAACTCGACGTGTCGGTGGACGACGTGCCAGGGAACGAGGGGCCAGGGGACGACGGGTCGGGTACGGACGCGTCGGTGGGAGGGGTGGTCTGGTCGTCGGGGGGCAGCCCCGCCTGGTCGATCGTGGTCACAGGGGTTCTCCGAACAGGCTTGTCGAGGACATGCGGCACCGCCGCGGCGTCGCACACGGGCAGTGGCCGCGGTCGGATCCCGTGCCGCGTCAGATGCGGACGGGTGGCGACAGGCCGGATCCGGGCATCGCGAACAGGCCGTCCGGCCTGTGCGCGACGGACGGCTCTGGCGGTGCTGATCAGGCCGGAAGCAGGTTCGGTGGACCTCTGCGAACGACCAGATGAACAAGCTGGGCCAGCTGCGGGGCCCGGCGCGCCGGAGGCCGCCGCCGCGGCTCCGTGCGGGCGGGCAGCGGGCAGACCACAGCCGGACGTCGCCGGCGGCGCAGGTGGCCGACCGCCCGGCGCGCCACCACCGCGACCCCACGCGCGGCCCGCCACAGCAGTCGTTCTCCGGCGGAGAGCCACCATGCCAGCAGCAGCGCGGCGCCGACGTGCGCCAGCGCCATCCTGGGCCCGCCGGGCAGGAGGTCGATTCCCGTGGCGCCGTGAGCCGTGCTCGCGGTCCCGGTCGAGAAGCCGTGATGGGTGTTCGCCCCGGGCTCCGGCGGCACGGTCATGGCGAATGCCAGATGCAGGCCGGCCTGGACGCTGGCCACCAGACCCGCGATACGCCGCGGCGACATCCGCCGGGCGGCGTTGCCCCAGCACACGCGGGCCGCGAGGGCACCACCGCAGGCGGTCACGGGCGAGCTCGGCAGCTCACCGCAGGCCGCCACGTGCGCGAGAACGGCGAGAGCGACCGCCAACCCGGCCACCGTCGAGGCACGCACACCCCGCCCGACCGGTGTCGCCGCCCAGCTCACAAGATCAGTATCTTAGCCACAAAAGGAAACGTGACCCAGCTGATTGCCCGCACAATGCGGGCGGCGCATGACGCGGCCGTGGCGATCGCCTGCCGCCCTCGTAAAGACGCGCGCCAGGCGCAGCCTGGTCAGGCCTGGTGGCCGACTACCCGTGCCGCCGCGATGCGATAGAAGGCGGCTGCCGGCTCGTGCCGACCGAATGGTTCGAGATAATGTGCGGCGGCATCGCGCGCGGACTGATCCCGCGGACCGATCCGAGACCAGCGTCAGGCCACGTTCGGCAAGGTGGGCGGGCAGCTCGGCGGGATCGAGACCGAACCTCCGCTCAGCCGTACTGCTCGAGCACCTTACTGATCACACCGCGGGCGGACGGCGAGAAATCCCGCCAGCCGTCGCCGAGGTCGGCCGCGAACGAACGTTCGTAGCCCGTGTCACGTAGACGGATGCTGGGCAGATACGCGGAGTGGAACTGGACGGACAGTTTGAGGCCCTCGGCGGTGGCGACGGCGACGGGCCCCGCGCCGAGAGACAGGGCGTCGAACACCTGAAGTTCGGTCCGGTCGGAGTAGTGAACAAAGATGACCGCCCAGCCGGGGCCGCCCGCGGGGTCGGGAACGAACACGGGTGACTCGCTGGTGGTGCCGGCGGGGAATGACCAGGCCGACTGTTCGGTCATCGTCTCCAGGTCAATGCACACCAGGGACGACGGGATCTCCCGTGACGGCAACTGGTCCACCGGGACAACGCGATAGGGGTGATCCCGGTACATCTCGACGATCCGGGTCGCCAGCATCTCGGTGTCGCATCCCCAGTACGACTGCCACAGGTAGCGGCCGCGCTCGAGCCCCGGCCGCCGCATGTCACGGCCATAGAGAAGCGTGGCCCAGTGGCGTTCCGCGTCCAGGAAGACACGGCTGTCCCTGACCTCACCGGTTCGGCCGTCGATCACGTAGCGGCCGACCGGTGAAGCGTCCACCGGGGCGGAGACGAAGCCGTGCAGGCCCTTGGCGAGGCCGGATCCGGTTCCCCAGACGCTGTCGGCATCGGTGAGCGCGTAGTTGAGATCCCAGCCGTTCGAATGAGCGAGGTACATCGTGACGTCGTCGCCGTCCTGGCGGTAGTCGGCGAAGTGGTGGAACGACTCGCGTGGGACGCGGGCGTGGGTCACCGGCACGCTGCGGCCCCGCCGGGCGACGGTGAGGTCGCGCTTGGCCACCAGATAGATGTCGGTGAAGGGCAGATGCGGTTTGGTGCGGCCACGTCCGGCGACGGTGCCGGGCTCGGGCTGGAACCCGATCTCCGTGAAGATCACGTAGTCCTGGGTCACTGTCATCTCGTGCACGCCCTGGGTCAGGTGCGCGCCGGGCACGTGCCACGTCTCGACGTCGCCGTGCCCGTCCCAGCGCACCACCCACATGGGTCCCTCCATGTCGGAGGTGGACGAACCCCGGGGACGGAGGTTCGTGTTGCACCACCACATGCAACCGTCGTCGAGGTCCTCGACCGGGTGCGCCGCCGTCCGCACACCGGGGAACAGGGGATGCGCGACGACCTCGGGGTATTCGCTGACCCCGCCGAGAAACGTCTTGAACTCCAACGTCGCCGGGTCGAACTCGACCGGCCGCTGGCTCAGCCCGGTGAGCAGTAGCCGGTCGCCGAAGAAGTGCGGCGACACGTTCGTCAGGGACGGCCGTCCGCCGGCGGTCAGTCCCGCCAGCTCGGCCGGTGGCAACGCCCGGCTGAGGCCGCCGAGAAGAGCCAGGTCGGGCGTGACGACCCGCTTCGTCCGCCAGTGCCTGGTCTCGAGGTCCACATGGGTGAGCAGGCCCGGCCCGGCGAACATGAAGTCGACGGCGGTCGGCTGCGACGGCCCGATGACGAAGACGTTCCCGGCCAGCCCGTCGGGCCAGCGCCCGGCAGTCACCGTCAGGTCGACATTGTATTCGGCACTCGGCTCAAGGGCATGGTGAAGTGCGTGACTCATGTCGTTTCCTTCGGAGTTCGGCTCGGCGAGCTGAATTCAGAACTCGGTCGCGACCGGCGGTGCCCGGTGAGGATTTGCCAGGAGCGAGGCGCGGATCTCGGAAAGGTACTGACATGCGGGAACCGGGCCGCGTTCTGGCGGGAGCGAGGGCTGCCATGGTCAGGCCTGTTTGCCCGAGATGGAGAAACTGGGACCGCCGCCAGACGCGGGGCTTACAATGAAATGCTAGTGGAATTTCCGGGGCGATGCGGGTTGAATAATTTCAACTGATGGATCTATTGGCGTGACCGTGTCCGTGACCGCGGTGCGGTTCGCCGTGGGATGACCTATCTGCCGAGAAAGGTGAACGCGGCCCAGTAGACGGGATGCTCGTGGGCCCGTCGGGTCTCCCAGGCATGGCGAACGGCCGGCGAGGCGTCGGTCGGCGGACCGTAGTCGGGTATGCGGAGGAGATCCGGGAACTCGCGGACCTTCTCGCCGTTCGTCGTCCGGCGCACCCAGAGCTGCGCCCGCCGCAGGGCCTCCGCCGTTTCCACTCCGTCATCCCGCCAGAGCTGGTAGAAGCGGGCCATCAGGGCGGCGCTGGCGACGTCGTCCACCGACCACTGCGTGGCCACCACGCCCGGCGATCCGGCCTGCAGCAGGCCGGTGGCGAGGCTGACGAACTCGTCCGGCAGGTCGTCACCGATGACGGCCGTCTGGCAGGCCGACAGCACGGTCAGCCGGGGGCTCATCCGGTCGAGCCCGCCGATGTCCCGCAACGTCATCGACTGGTCGCCGACGAGCAGAAGCCGGTTGCTGAGCGGATCCATCGGCTCGGCCACCCCGTGGCAGGCGAAGTGCAGCACGTCGGATCCGGACATCGCCGCGAGCACTCTCGCCCGGGTTGCCTGTCCGGCGCGCAGGACCTGGGCCTCGGGGCCGAAATGGGCCGCGACGATGTCGGTCTCGACCTGGGCACCCGGCAGCGGGTCGGCACCCGAGGAGGCCGGGTCCGCCACGGCGAGCAGCAGATCACCCGAGCGGGCCGGGCCCGGCGCGATCCGGGTGGCGGCGAGCGCGCGGACACTGGGCGCGTAGACGAGGGTGAGCCGGTCGAGCGCGTAGGTGCCCGCGCCGCCGACGGTCTCCGCCAGCCTCGCCGCGTGCAGCGGCGCGGAGCCCAGCAGGCCGCCGGGCATGAGCACGGCCCGCCGGTACGGCGCGAGCAGCCTGAGCACCGGGTCCATCACCGCCCGGCCGAGCCATCGGGACGCCTCCTCGTAAGCGTCGAGGTCGTCCTCCTCGGCGGCCTGGACGCACCGCCCTACCCACCTGCGCTGGTTGGCCAGGGTCAGCTCGGGCAGCCACACCACTTCCACGGGGGTCACCTTCGACGCGGTGACGACGAGGGCGAGGCCGCCCCGTGGCGTGGCCGCCAGGTAGACCAACGGGACCCGGTCGGCCCGCGTGACCCTCTGGACGTCGGCGAACGAGGGAGGGAGGAGGAAGGACTCGTAGCCCGGCACGGACCTGATCTCGCCCACCACCCGCCGCAGCTCCTCGCGGGCGTCACCGAGCTCGGTGGCCAGCTCGCGCAGTGGCGCCTCGGGATCCCGCAGGGTGGGATCGAACACCGGGACGTACTCCATGTCGAAGTCGGGCTCGAAGCTGCGCTCGGCCTCGGCGCCGCGGGCCGCGGCGCGCTCGTACCGCTCCCGCAGCTCGCCGTGACCGACCGCGCCCAGCCGGTCCAGGTCCACCCGCTGGCGGTCCAGGGCCTCCGAAAGCAGGACGGCCCGTCCCGCCTCGAGCACCTCGACCGCCTCCTCGGCCCGGTTGAGGCGGGCCAGCGCGAACGCCGCGCGCGCGGCCATCGACCCGGCGCGGCCCAGCCAGTCCTGCTTGTCCTCGCGCCGCGGGTAAAGAACGGAGATGGCCTGCAGGCCCGTGACCGCGTGCCCGTACGCCTCCGCCACCTCCGCGTAGTCCTGCCGCCGCCAGCCGAGATGGCCCCAGCCCTCGGCGCACGGCACCGTCGCCAGGGGACTCGCGCCCGCGTGCGAGCACACCGCGCGCGACGCCCGGTACGCCCGGGTGGCGTCCTCGGGAAGCTGGCTCGCGGACGCCTTGGACTGCAACGCGTTGGCGAGTGTCGTCTGCACCGCCATCGCCTCCATCGACCCTTCCGGCATCAGGCGGGTGAGCTCCTCGAAGCGGTCCATCGACCGGTCCGCGGCCTCGTCGTCGCCGTCGCGCTCGGCCCGGACCGCCTCGCAGTAGGCCAGCAGCATCAGGATCGAGGACTTCGTCCGGTTCTCCACCTCTCCGGTCCGCAGCGCCGACTCCAGCACGACGCGGGCCTCGCGGAGATCGGCCGGGCGTCCGAGGCTCATGTGGCGCTGGATGAGGAAACGGGCGAGCAGCTGCGCGGAACTGTGGACGAGGGTGAAGTCGCGCCAGTCCTGGCGTGCCTCGCGGACGAGGTCGATGGCCCGGTTCAGATCCCCGAACCGGCGGCCCCGGTAGAGGAGAAAACGCGTGAAACAGCAGATCGCGAGCATGTAGGCGTAACTCGCGCGTTGCTTGCCGGACCGGCTCGGGTCGCTCATCGCGCGGTCCTGCTCCTCGATAGCCTGATCGAGGAACTGGGGGTCCTGCGTCTGCCGAAACGAGGAGTAGTGCCGGAAGGCCTGAGGATGCCACGCCGCGGGGCTCTCCGTCAGGCCACCACTCGCCTCACCGACCGGCATGTAGTCCTGGATTCGCCGCGCGGTCCGCAGGTCGGCCGGGTCGTGGTGCCGTTCGTGCCGGTCGACGAGGCCGTCGACCAGCGCGCCGCAGGCGAAGCGGACGACTCCCTCTTTGTCTCCGCCGCTCGCTGCCGGGTCGAGCTCGTCGAAGATCTCGACCGCACGGTCCAGATCCCGTTCGCGGTTCGGGCTGAGCCGGTACCGCACGGACAGCGCGGCGATCAGTGCGCCCTGGACGATCAGCCTGGACGGCGAGCTGGCCGGAACGCCGCCGACCGCCTCCTCGAGGAGGACGACGAACTCCTCGGCGTCCTCGACGGAGGACGTGTGCCGGAAGCAGACCATGGCGGCCATGCCCAGCATGACGGCGACACCCGCCCTTATCTCGCCCAGCTGGCCCGCCAGACGGTACAGCCGCGCTCCGAGCTCTCGCGCCCGCCTGGCATCCTCCAGCCGGGTGGATGTGATCAGACAGGACATCATCTGGGCGTCGAGCATGAGCCGGCCGGGATGAGCCGTGTCGACATCCCGGCCGATTTCGTTGATCACTTCGATGGCCCGGTCGAGGTCCGCGAGATCCCGATGGCAGTGGAAGCGCGACTGCAGGGAGATGGTGAGGTTCTGGGCCGCCGCGATCCTCGCCACGAGGTCGGTCGCGGCTCCGAGCGCCCGTTCGTCCTCGGCGACCGCCTCGTCGACCTCCGCGCAGGGCACAGCCGCGGTCCGAATCACCGTCATCTGCCCGGCCATCAGCCCCGCCCTCCCGAATCCCGCTTACCACGCACTGCAGTTACCCTTTGCGGTGTCACAGCTGGTCAATTCTCTGCGCTGTTCAGGATGACGCGACGATCTGGGTGTCCGACACGGCTGTGAAGTCGAAGTCGGGGCTGCCGGGGACGGTCGCGAGGACCTGAAGGAGGATGCGTCCCGTCACCACGTCCACCGACGTTCTCTGCATTCTTGCGGTGTCCTGGAATACCTGCTCGACGGAGGTCCCGTCCTCGAAGACCCATCGCGCCCGGGAGATACGCCTGTTCTGGGTGAATCGGTCGACGCCGGTGGCGGGGTCCTGCTTGGCGTAGCCGGGAACGAGGCCGACGGCGGCGAGCCGCACCGGTTCGGGCAGCGTGAACACGATGGCGACATCCGTGGCGTCGCCCGGCGCGCGCCAGGCGGTCGACGGGGTCCCGTCGACCATGTTCGTCGCGTCGTAGCTGATCGTCGCGCCCGCGCCGTCCAGGGCCGGGGGAGCGGTTCGGCTGGCCGAGACCGACGCCCGGGTGGTGATGTCCGTGTAGGTGCCGGTGGGGCCCGAGTAGCTCGACCGGCTGTGGTTGTCGCTCGGGCGGTTCGCGGCCACGACCGTCGCGCCGAGACCCACGATCACGAGGATCGCCAGCCCGCCCAGGGGCATGGATATCCAGAACAGGGCCTGCCGCCAGCGGCGGTACGGCTGTATCTCCACGGAGCTCACCGCCCCCGCTCCGCGGGGACGTCCGGTGTTGCCGTTCTCGTGTTCATCGAGATATCACCCCGAAAGCCGCAGGCCCTGTCGCGCGAGCGTCCAGGACGTCAGTTTCTCGATGCTGTCGTCGACCCGGCTGTCGTCAGAAATGATGGAGGTGGTGAGAAAGAACTGAACCTCGCCGAACGCGTGCCGCATGGACCGCAGCATGTTTCCCTGGTGCAGGTTCTCGTCGAGCCAGCGCACGAGGGCCTCCTCGCCGTCCTCCACGCCGTCCTCGATCAGGATCCGACTGACGAGGTCGCGTTTGCTCACGACCACGACCAGCCGGGCCTTCTTCGTCCGCACGCCCATCGCCTCGAGGTTCTGGACCGTCTGCGCGAAGACGAACTCGGGTTCGCGCCTGGCCCGGACGCCGCTGTACCGGTTCTGGTCGGCGCGGTCGAGCCGGGCCCACAGCGCGTCTACCGACAGGGGGTCGACGACGAACAGGAAGGTGCGCGCGAGGGTGAGGAACTGCAGCTCCTGCAGGCGTTCGGATTCGTTGAAGTACTCGCCGGCCGGGTCGAAGACGTGGATGAGTCGCCGGCCGCCCCGCCGCGGCTCGACGTAAAGCGAGTAGGCGCGGGGAAGCCGGATTCCGGTCTTCGCGACCTTGTCCGACCTGATGAGCTCGCGGCGGGCCTGGGCGTCCCATTTCCGGGTGTCCTCGTCGGCCAGGGTGAGGGTGGCGCCGCTGCGTCCGGCGATCGCCTCGACCGCCATCATGATGACGATCATCAGCCGGGTCTTGCCGGCGCCGGCCGCGCCGAACACCGGGAGCACCACCTCCGCGGCGGTGCCCACGCTCTCGGCCAGCGGAGCCTCGCAGTGCGCGCAGAAGGCGTTCATCCGGTGGCTGCCCAGCAGCAGCAGGGTGGGCAGGCGCTCCCCGCACGCGCAGACGCGCCGGACGACGCCGTACCTGCCCGGCCGCACGTCGTGGTGGCGGACGGTGCAGTTCCGGCACTCGTAGGACGGGTAGAAGCCGCGCCGGTAGCAGGACGGGCAGGTGATGCGCACCCCGCGGATCCACAGCAGGACGGTGTCGATGCCGCGCAGCAGGTAGATCCCGAGGAACGCCAGCAGAAAGACGGCCAGCAGCACCACGCCCTGGGCCGTCGCCACCAGCGAGATGACGGCGAGGCCCAGGATCGTCCCGGCGAACAGGCCGACCATCAGGACGACGCCCACCGGCCAGTGCCAGTCCATCGCCCCGTAGCCGAAGAAGGTGTTCTTCACCCACCGCCGGTGATTCCGGCCGAGCGCGGCCAGCCGCGGCCAGACGAGACCGTGCGCGTGCCGTAGATCGTGACGGGCCTGTCCGAACAGGTACTGCCGGTAGGCCGGTTCCTTCCCGTCCTCGGTGCGCCGCGGCGGCGGTTGTTCCGGCGTGGCGGCGGCGGGGTTCGGGCCCAGCCCCATCGCCCGGCCGAATTCCTGGAAATAGGCGACGACCAGTGCCCCGGCGACGTACAGGGCCGCGGCGCCGGCGATGAACGGCCCGGGCACGGTGAAGAAAAAGAAGGCCAGCCAGATTGCGATGATCAGCAGGATCAGTGAGCCCATCCTCGCCTCACCTCCCCGCCCGCGAGCTGTGGTTCATGGATGCGTCCCCGAATCGCAGAACTGGAGAACAGTGACGGTCGGCTAACGAGGGTTCCGTTTTTTCGCCGCAGCCTTCCCTTGGGCTTCCGTCCCAGATCTCCCGTTCTTACCGCTCTTCCCTCCGCTTCCCGAGCGTTTCTTGTCGGCGGCCTTCTGCGCGGCGGCGGCCTTCTTCTCCGCCGCGGCCTTCCGCTCGGCCCGGGCCTTCTTCTCCGCCGCCCTCCGTGGCGCGTCGGCCTCCTTCTCCAGCCGACGTCGCGTCAGGGTCCGGCGCAGCCATCCGGCGGCGTTGAGGTCCCGCCAGTTGGCGAAGTCCGTGGCCACCGCGGGATCGAGCTTCCTGATCCAGACATGCAGGGTGCGCAGGTCCTGCCAGTGCCATGTGATCAGCCTGTCCAGCAGGCGGTCCTCGATGACCGTGGCGACGACGCGGACCTTGCGGGACGGATTGCGCCGCAGGACGACCACCGCGTAGAAGAGACGGCCGGCGATGTCCGTCTGGGCACGGTCGGCCCTGAGATAGGTGTCGACGTCGAGCAGGTAGTGCTCCACGGCCTCCGCGGGGCACGACGCGAAGATCTCGGGGAGGTCCCCGGTCGGTGCCTTGTTCAGCAGGTCGGTCAGTTTGCCGAGGTGGTGTGCCCGCTGCGTCTCGGGCATCCGGTCGAGCCCGGCGGTCAGGACGGCGGCCTGGCGGCCGGGGCCGGTGGCGGCGGCCAGTCTGCGTCCGACCGTGGTCATCCGGGTGATCGTCGCGCGTGCGGGGTCACTGAGTCGGGACGCGGCTGACCTTCCCTCGAGCGCGCGGCAGAGGGCTTCGAGGTCCTCGAGATGGTCGCCGTCCGCTGCGGCCGTCGCCGGCCACTCGCGGGTGAGGACGGCGTTCAGCCAGGCCACGGTGGCGGGAGCATTCAGGCTGGCGTCGTCGAGCACCTCAAGCGCGCGCAGTGCCTCGCCCGGCGTCCAGCTTCCGTGCGGCCAGATGCGCCGCAACAGGTCCGCGTCCACGGCCGGTGTGCCCGTCGATTCCGGACCGCTTGCCCGCAGCACCGCGATCTCCGCCAGCATGTCGATCCGCAGCCGCGGGTCGCGGCGGGACGCGGCGATCAGCCGGGCTTCGTGCAGAGCCGGGGCAGCGCGCGTGTCGTCGTCGTCCAGCGCCTCACCGAGGCCGTGCGTGAGCGCCTCGACGAGACGGTCCGGCTCGCGGGCCGCGACCGCGGCGAGGTGATGCACCACCCCCGTCCGCAGCTGGGGCCAGCCACGTGCCAGCCGTGCCGTCGCCTCGGTCGGCTCGGCCAGCAGCCGGGGGCCGACGACGCGTTCTCCGGCCGTCCGTAGCAGGGCGCTGTCCAGGTCGAGCCGCTCCCGGGCAGCCAGGAGGAGCAGATCGACCGCCACCTCGGCGGTGCATCTGCGCAGGGCCCGCGTGCAGCGGTCGGTGGCGTGGGCGCGACCGGCAGGCGACCTGAGCGGCACCGCGTCGGCGCCGCCGGCACCCTTGACGGGCTCGTGCGCCAGCAGCCCGTCCACCTCGATGTCCACCGCGAGCTTCTCGATCTCGGTGGCCAGCGGCGCGGCGCCGGCCTCCGCCGCGGCCGCCGCGAGGGCGGTGAGTGCGGCGCCGGTGCCGGGCGGCCGGCTCCCGGCGAGGACCCCCAGAGCCCCGACGCCGATCAGTTCGATAGTTCGCGCGTCCAGCGAGGGTGCCTGGCGGCCCAGCCAGCGCGCGGCGGTCGCGGCGGCGGCGGTCACCGCCGGCCCGGCGCCGGAGGCATGGTGACCGTGCCGGAACAGCGCCGCGGCCAGCAGCGGATGCCACTCCCCCGAGCGGCCGGGCAGGCCGCCGCCGAGCTCGGCCGCGGCGGCCCACAGCTCGGCCGCGTTCTCCACGCCGGTCTCGGCCAGCAGGGCGGCCCACGGCTCGACCGGCACCTGGCTGCTCCGGTTGGCCGGCATGTCGAACTGGAGGAAGCTCGCGAACGCGCCGTCACCGCGGTCGACGTCGGCGTCGGGCACCGTCGCGACCAGGTGCAGGTCGCTGTAGGCGGGCCGGTGGTGGTAGGTGGCGAAGGACATCCGGCGGGCCAGCGCCGGCGGCAGCAGGTAGGAGACGGCGCCGATCCAGTTCGCGGCGGCCCCGCTGTCCCGCTCGATCAGCACGATCGTTCGCCGTTCGCCGGTGATCACCCTGGCCGCCGCGGACACCAGGGCGGGCAGTGCGGCGCGGCCGGGATGCGTACGCAGGAAGGCGGCGACGTGCCGACGGTCGAGCCTTCCCCGTGGCGGCGGCCCGGCCAGCTCCGGCAGCTCGGCGCCGTCGGTCCTCGGGCTGGCCGTCCAGATCGGGGCGCCCCACAGCTCGATGGGCAACGCCTCCCCGAGATCGGCGGCGACGTCCTCGCTGACCAACGCGTGCGCGAAGTAGTTCCCGAACCGGTTCGAGTAGTCCGTGCCCACGAAGACGACGTTCGCCAGCACGCCGGTGTCCTCCGCCGGCTCGAAGCAGAGATTCACCGGGCAGGCCGCGAGCGCCGCGGCATCCGCGTTGTAGGGCAGCGAGCCCGGCGGGTCGTAGGCGGTGAAGGACTCGACCCGCCGCATCACCTCCGGCGCGACCCCGCGGCTCGCCGCATTGAACTGGAATCCGGGGTATCCCGAAAGGCCGACCTCGCACGACGTGTAGTACAGCTGCTTCAACACCATCTCGGCCTCTTCCGCCGTCAGCCTTTTGTCCTGGGAATGGCGCCGAATTCGCTCAGCAGCCAGAGGAACGGGTCGGCCACCCGGTAGGGCTGGACCACCCCGGTCGCCACCCGCCGGTCGGCGGTGGGGGCGGCCCCCAGTGCCGACAGCCCGAAATACCGGTAGCGCGAGTAGTTGTGGCGCAGGGTCTGGTCGATGGACGACCCCTCCCACTCGTCGAGCAGCGCGCGCACGTGGTCGTGGACGTCCCTGCTGTCCGCCGCGTCGAAGCGCGAGCCGACCGGCTGCGACCGCCGCAGCGGGCTCTCCTCGGGCAGACCGCGCGTGAGCGCGTCCATCTTCGAGAACGCCACGGCGATCGGGGTGCCGATCAGCTGGGAGGGCTTCGTCCCCAACGCCCGCTGCAGCAGTTCGGTGATGCGGCCCAGGACGCTCACCGGGCTGTCCAGGCCCTGTTCGTGCGGGCGTGGGGCGTCCGGGTCCGCCTGGCCCCGGGCACCGCGCATCGTCAGTGGGTCGAGCAGCAGGATGATGCCGGCGGCGCTGGCGAGGTAGCGCACGTTCTGTTCGACGCTGTCCGCCGAGTTCAGATCCTCGCCGGCGGTGTCGAAGAAGGACAGCACGGTCCGCTCCTGACGCGGGCGGCCCAGGCCGCGCCCGCGCGCTGTGAAGGTGAACACCAGCGGCCGGCGTGACATCGGTGTCGTCGAGCGCTGTGTGGGGGCGGCCAGCTGGTGGTTGTCGTAGAGCGGGGCCTCGTACCGCTTGCGGAAGCTGTCCCGGGTCTCGTCATCCGCGCCCAGCACCGACGCGTCGAACCGGACTCCGACCGAGTGCATCAGCTCGTGCAGCAGGACGGTCATGAAAACGGTCTTGCCGCTCTCCTTCGCACCGACCAGCGCGATGAGCCGATTCTCGATCTTTCCGAAGTGCACCGGAAGTTGACTGTGGCACTCCGGGCACAACCGGTAGTTCGTGTCGGCTCGACAGTCCGAATGGACGGCGGACAGCTTCCGGCCGTCCGCCGAGAACGCCGGCGGAAGCTGGCCGGTGAATCCCATCCGTTTCGCCAGGCGTTCATCCCGCTGACTGGAGCAGGACTTTCCGGTGGGGCCTGGCCGCCCGGAGCACCGGAACCAGATCTCCCGTTCCCCGAACTGCTGGTAGCAGTACGGGCAGACCAGCTTTCTGCTCATCGGGTCACCTCCTCCGTCGGGCGCGGACCAACGTCACCTGGGCATTCGCGTCCTCGGGTGGCGCGGTGGGGTCGACGAAGCAGGCGAGCCCCCAGGCGCCGCGCCGTGGCGCCGGAAGTGTGATCAGCGCCCGCTTCCGAGCGGTGACGTCGCGCGCCGGGAGACGGGCGAGCGCGGTGCCATGGGTGGCGCTCAGCGGCAGGATCCCGTCCGACCTGCCGACGACGACCAGCGGTGGCAGCCGGCAGGTGCGGTCACACACCACCTCGAGGACGGCCCGCCGCGGCCAGGGCAGCCGCGCCGGCCGGAGCTCGTAGGTCACCTCGACACCGCGCCCGGGGACGAGCACGGTGACCGGCGGGGAGACCACACGGTCCTCCTCCTCGCCGGTCACCGTCCGGACCGCTACGGTGACCGGATCCGAGCCGACCTGGATCTCCAGCCCGCCGCTGTCGATGTAGCGCCGCGGTCGGATCTCCACCTCACCGGTCGGCCCGTCGCCTGTGGAGCCGGCCGGGTACCACTGGACCCGTGCCAGGCTCGCGCCCTCCGGCCAGTCCCAGCGCAGCCGGACGGCATCGCCGAACCGAGCCGCTGTGAGCCCGCGGACCGCGTCCGCCAGCGAGATCGGCACCGTGGCGCCGACGACCGCGACGGAGCCGCCGGCGGCGCAGGTGACCGCGGTGAGGAAGGCGCGGCCGTGCCGCGGGCGGACGGGCAGCGCGACCCGTCCGTCGGCCCGGGTCACGGGTGCGCCGGGCAGCGCGACGCCGTGCCGGGAGACATCCGCGGCTGACACAGTGGTCCCCGCGGCCCACCTTGGTGCCGCGGAGGCCATCCGCACCTGCACCGTCCCGCTTGTCGGCGGCGTCCAGACAACGAGCGCCGACAACCCGTCCGACCGGGTCGACGTCCCGGACGGGGACGATGCCGTCTCGGTGGGAAGCTCGACGGCGAGGTCGCTCACCGCCTCAGGCGGCCGCTCCGGCCGGGCCGTGACGACCAGCCCGGCCGAGACGCGCCGAGCCCCGTCCGCTCCGAGGTACACCGCCTCGATCCGGTACTGGTAGGCCGTGCCCGACCGCAGGCGCATGTCGGTGAAGCCGGTGGCCGTGACGGAGGTCGGCCTTGTCCCGCGACCGGTCATGCCACGTTCGGTCCGGCGCACGTTGACCTCGTGGATCCCCGGATGCGCCCGCCACGTGCCGGTCACCGACTCCGCGTCGGTCGCCAGCACGAGATCCCGGACCTCCGGGGTGAGGAGAACGGCGGCGGCATCCGCACCCGGCGACCAGATGCCCTCGGTGCGGGTGGCGAAGACCGTGTAGAAGACCCGTTCGCCCAGTGGAGCGGTCTCGTCGACCGCGGTGTTGGCCGGTGTCTCGGCGACCGGCTCCCCGGCGTCAGGCGTGGTGGCGGCTCGGCCGGTCGCGCGCACCAGCCGGTAGGCGACTTCGCCGGTGCGGGCGGGGCTGGGTGCCCACCGGACGCTCACCCGGGTCCCGTCGGCCCCCGCCTCGACCGACGGTGGTGGCGGCGGCGGGATCGCGCGGAGCCGGGCCTGGATGTCGTCGTGATCGGCCGCGATCTCGGCAGCCTCGGCCAGCAGCGCGGCGGTCTCCTCCGGCCGGTGACGCGACCATGCCTCGTCCGCCCCGGTCAGCAACGTCCGGACCCTGGCCTCGGCCGCCTCGACCTGTCCGGACATCTCGGCCCGCTCGGCGTCCGGCAACGCGGCGGCAAGCTGGCGAGCGGCGCGCAGCCGACCGGCCGCGAGCGCGTCGTGGATCTCCTGGACGGCGTTCCCGGACCCGGCTGCGCCACCCCGCCAGGCCTCGGCGAGCGTGACCGCCAGCTCCTCGGCCTCCTCCAGGACCAGGCCCAGGGAAGCCGCCTGGTCGGCGATCGCGCGAGCGGGTAGACCCGCCTCGACCCCGCCGCGCAGCGCCTCGACGACCTCCCAGCCGATCAGGGTGTCGTACCCGGCCGGGGAGCGCACCGAGCCCAGGATGATCACGAAGATGTTCTCGGCCGCGGTCTGGCGCTCGTCCTGGGCCGCGCGGGCGCGGGCCTGGCGGGCCCGGGTCACCTCCTGCTCGTCGACGACGGCCGGCTCGGACACCAGCCGGAAGCCGTCCCGCAGCCTGAAGCCGGCCCGGACCCGCTCGGCGCCGAAGACGACGTCGGCGGACAGGCGCAGGCCGAGAACGGCCAGCGGTTCGCGCAACGAGCGCGCCTGACTCGGCGGCGGGCCGACCGGGAGCTTCCACTCCCGGTCCATGACCCGCAGGTTGTGCCGCTTCAGCGCGGCCCGGACGGTCGTCGCGTCGAGTGCACCCCCGCCGCTGCCCGCACCGGCGGCCCCCGCGGTCCCCGAGATCAGGCGGCCCACCATCGTCTCGCTGATACACGGGTTCGCCGCGGCCAGCGCGGTGACGAGGCGGTCCAGGTACTCCTGTTCCTCCTTGTGCGCCCGCTCGCGGCGTTCCCGGAAGGCCGCAAGCGTGAGCTGGCCGGAGCCCTTCAGCTCCGCGTGCGCCGCGAGCAGGGCATCCGCGACGGCGGCGTGGGTCTTCTTGAGCTTCAGAGTCCGCCAGTACTTCGTGACCTCCTCGACCCGCGCCTCGAACAGCTCCTTGTCACCCGCGGTGGCCTCGTCCAGCGCGTAGCGCGTGAAGAGGTCGTTCGGCACTCCCTGCTTCCGGGCGGGATCAACGACGCCCTTCCGGTACGCCTCGACGTCGAACGCCATTCCTCAGACCCCCGATGACGTGCAGTCCATTCGCCGGTCCCGCCGGCGCGGCGTAGATGCCCGCCGCACCCTCGGACGGGCGGCTATTCGCTGAGCGTGTACCGTGCCACGGCGTTGCGCGCCTTCTCGACCTGTTCCTCGGTGAGGCCCTGAATCTGCAGCTCGATGTGCAGGTCCTTTCCCGTCTTCAGCTCCACCGCGTGTACCCGCAGCACGCCGGTCTCGTTCATGGTGAAGGTGACGTCGATCGGGGAGTTACGCGGCAGCGGTGGCAGGCCGCTGATGAGACCCCGGCCGATCGCCGCGTTGTCGGCGAGTTCCGGGGAGACCGTGGCTCCGGCCTGTTCCCAGATCTCGATCTCGATCCCGGTCTGGTTGTCCTCGACCGTCCCGAACCGCTCGGTGTCGGGCGAGGCGGGCAGCGGCGTGTTGGGCGGCAGGATGTGCTCGACCTTCAGCCGCTTCAGAGCGGGGTCCGCGCTATCCACGACCTTGATGCCGAACGCGCGGGGCACGACCGTCCGGACCTTCTTCTCCGCGAGCTGGCGGACGGCTTCGGTCGTGATGCCCAGCTGGTCGGCGACCCGCTGCACGGCCGCCGGCGAGGCGGACGTATGGGAGTCGCCCTGTGTTCCCGGTGCCGCGTCCGAGTCCTCGGGGAGCTGGAGCTTCACCGACTCGATGAGCGCGAACCGGGCTGCCCCTTTCGCGACCGCGAGGTCGGGGTCGTGGAGCTTCGTCTCGAAGCCGAATCGCTTGTTCAGGCGGGCCGCGACGGCCGGCATCCGGGTGGCGCCGCCGACGAGGAGGACATCGTCGAACGACGTCACGCCCTTCTCCCGGGCGGTGGTGACGGTCCGCTCGGTGATGTCGAGGGTCCGTTCGAGCAGCTCGCCGGTGATCTGCTCGAACTCCTCGCGGGTCAGCTCGAGCCGTGCGGTGTCGCCGCCGAAACGCATGTTGTGCCGGCGCGACGTGGTACTGCTCAGCGCCTTCTTCATCTCCTCGGCAGCGATCGTGAGCTCCTGGAGGAAGTCCTCGTTGTCGCCTGCCTCGGAATCGGGGTGCTCGGCGAGAAAACCCTCCAACAGGTACCGGACGATCCTCTCGTCCCAGTCCACGCCACCGAGATGGTGGTCGCCGTCGGTGCAGACGACGTTGATCTCGTTGCCGGCGACTCGGATGACGGTCGTGTCGAACGTTCCACCGCCCAGGTCGTAGACCAGGATCGTGCGTTCGCCGGCGGGGGCGACGACCTCGTAGTGCAGGGCGGCGGCGACCGGTTCCGGCACGACGTTCAGGACGTTCAGGCCGGCGATCCGCCCCGCGTTCCGGGTGGCCTCCCGCTCGGCCACGCCGAAGTACGCGGGCACCGTTATCACGACGTCCCGGACTGGTTCGCCGGTGAACTCCGTCGCCGCTCGCGCCAGCTCGCTGAGGATCAGTGCGGAGATGCTCTCCGGAGTGTGCGTGCTCCCGTGGAAGGAGAGTTCGACGTCCTGGCCCATCTGCCGCTTGATGAGCGACACCACGAGGTCGGGCTCGAGCTTCGCCGAGTTCTTCGCGTCCCGCCCGACGACCACGTTGTCAGGAGTCTCGAAGTAGACCACCGAGGGCGTGGTGTCCTCGCCGACCATGTTCTTCGTGACGGCGGGCCGCCCTGTGTCGTCGATGTAGGCGACACACGAATAGGTCGTCCCCAGGTCGATACCGTAGGTTGCCATGGATCCTCGCAGGTGTCGGAGACCGGGTTGGCGTCAGAGACCGGATTGAGCAGGGCTGGGCGGCGTCGGCGCGGAGGGCGCCGGGGGTGCCGGGGGCGCCGCGGTGGCTGGGGATGCCTCGGTGGCGTCGCTGCCCTCGGAACCAGGCCGCCGGCTGCGGAAAACCCGGGTACGCGCGGGGCGTCGCACCCGGCCGGTGTCCCGCTCCAGTACGCCGACCTGGGTGACCTCCGCGACGGTGTTGTGCCGGGCGGGGTCGTCGGTCGGCACGACTGACGCGGCAAGCTGGGCCCCGGACTGGAACCGGTCTCCGGGTTGCGGGCGGACCAGGTCGAAACCACACCGTTCCAGCGCGAGCTCGACGTCGTCGGCGAAGCTGGCGAGCAGGTTCGAGGTACGGGAGTCGCCACCGCCGGACATGCGTTCCGACTCGGCCGAGAGGCCGTCGTACAACCTGATCAGATCGGTCACGATCGGGTCCAGCAGCGCGCGACGGACACCGGAGCGCTGTTCGAGGCGTTCCTCGTGGAGCCGGTCAATCACGGCTTCCCGATGATCGGCCCGCCGGTGGAAGTCGGTGAGCGTGGCCTCGATGGCGGCCAGGCGTTCGACGACCGACACGAGCACGGCGGCGGTCGGCATGTCCGGCTCGCCGGCGTCCCATGGGACCGACCCGCCCGGCTCCGGGGCGCCGGCGGCCGGCGGGGTGTCCTCGCCGGGCGCCGCGGGCACCATGGGGTCGCCGTTCCACCAGCTGGTGGCGTCAGCTGGTGGTGTGCGGGTGCCGGCGCCCGCGTCGTTGCCGACCGGACCGCCAGCGGTCGGGTCGGGCCCCGTCGGCAGGGGTCGGCTGGAATCTTCGTGCATGTCGGCAGGCCAATCGGTAGACGACTGTGTCGCGATGGACGACCGTGCGGTGGCGCCTCCCCGCGCCGTCGCTGAGATCCGGACGCGTCGCGGATTTCATCTTCCGCGATGAGCACAGGTGGGCCGGTGCGGCTCCGGTGCGGCGGATGCTTTCTCTCAGGCAAGAAAACGCTGTCGCGAAGTACGTACTTGTCTGACGCCGCGCAAACAGATCTACGGGCTACTGCCCGGATCCGGGCCGGTGGCCACCTCGGGGAATCCGGGTGCGCCACCGGACCGGCGGCAGCGACACGTGAGACCGGCGCTGGGCGTGACAAAAAAGATCATGACGTCCCCCGATGTCCTAGAGGGTGTCTGAAAAGAGT
>NZ_SJXI01000043.1:0-1319 GCF_004337455.1 Parafrankia sp. BMG5.11
CACACACACGAAGACGACAGTCAGTACAACCAATGACAGACCTAATCAAGTCCTACTAGTGCGCTGGCCACGAATGTTCTCTGGTTCGGTTCAGGCGGCGTGTGATCGTGGTCGGCCCCAGCGTTGTTGGCGTTCGGAGCGGACGCGGGTGCGTTCGCGGCGTTGAGCGGCCAGGACGGTGGGGTGGCGGGCGTGGGTGTTGCGCCAGCGCAGGTAGGCCTGCAGGTTCCGGGCGAGCGCGGGGTGGTGGGGATGGTTCGAGTTCCCCATCGCGAAGGTCCGTAACGGTCCGAACTGGGATTCGATCGGGTTCGCCCACGACGCGTTCGTCGGGGTGAGACACAGCTGCACGTTGTTCCGCCCGGCCCACCTGCGGATCGTCGGGGTCTTGTTCGCGGACAGATTGTCCATGATCACGTAGATCGGGGCGTTGTCCGGACGGGCAGCCCTGATCGTCTTCAACGCGGCCAGCGTGTTCTCACCGCTCTTGTGGACACGGGTGACACCCCAGAGCTGATCGTCACCGAGGGAGTAGCAGCCATGGAAGTAGCGCACCCCGTGGGTGCGATGGTAGGTCGCGGGCAGCCGATCCGGATGGCGCTCGGGTGCCCAACCGACACCGTGGACCGGGCGGATCGAGAGCGGACCGAACTGGTCGAACGCGAAACACCGGTTCGGACACGTCATGATCAGATATTCGATCCGGTCGAGTTTGGCGTCCTTGTCCGGGTCGGTGGACTCCTTCCAGGTCCGGGTCCGCTGGAACGAGATCCGGTGGGCGTGCAGGAGTTGACGGAGCCGTTCCCGGCCGACGGTCACGGTGCGGTCGGGGTTGTGGGCCAGGTAGGCGGCCAGTTTCCGCAGGCTCCAGTGGGTGAACGGCTGCCCGAGTCTCGCCGGGCGGGTCCGGGCCGTCTGGACGAGGAACGCCTCGTCGTCAGAACTGATCAGGCGGGGACGGCCTCCCGCCCACCGAGGGTCCAGACAGTCCAGGCCGATCTCGTTGAACCGGTGGATCACCCCCCGGACCGTGTCCTCGTCCGCGGCGACGAGGCGGGCGATCGCGGGTACCGTCGTCCCGCTCGCCGATGCCATCACGACCAGAGCACGGCGGACCCGGATCGAGCCGTGCTTCCCCCGGCGCACGATGCGTAGGAGCCGCTGCCCTTCCTCATCGGTCAACCGCCGTGCCCGTACCAGCTGTGCCATCACGGATCACCCCCAGGAACCGGTCAACGTCCCCCATCCCTGACGGTGTGCCCGCAACCACCCCACCAGCACCTGACCACGACCGGAAACGTTCATGGCCAGCGCACTAG